>JBCCBL010000066.1:0-10996 GCA_039034055.1 Verrucomicrobiota bacterium
AGGATCTGCAGGTTGGAAGTTTGTGTCCCAGCGCACATGCATCAAGTGGCGCGCCTTGGCGGTTTTGGAAAGTTCCTCGTAGCGGCGACCCAGTTCAAGACCATCGCGGCGCCACACAGAGCCCCCTTTTTCCTTATCGGCTGATATGCGAACAGCTCCCAGGACTGTGGTCAGGCCGGTAGCTAAGGCGCGCTGATCCATCATATGGAAGGCTAGCTCAAGCGGAATTTCAGCACTCGGGCGTGGAGCTATCTCCTTTTCGATATAGTCGGTATGCGTATCGATAACACCAGGTGTGAGCCAGCGCCCGCGAGCATCCAATCCCTCGGGTAAGTAGCGATCTTTCAGAACTTCAGCGATCACGCCGTCTTCGATGACCAGCGAGCCTTCGAAATTATTCTCACGTGTAACAATACGTGCGTTGGAGATGATAGTTGAGTTGGACATGAGATTTGAATTTGATTTGAACAGTATTGGTAGGGGCAACCGTCTCGGTTGCCCGATATGGCTATGCGTTCACGGTCAAGCGGGGACGCTTGCCCTTACCATAAATAAATGTGTTACTTGAGTGTGACTCCTTTATTAAAGATGCGTTTACGGAAAAAGTCTGAGGTGCGCTCAATACAAATCATGAGGACCAAGATGAAGAGGACATAGGCCAACAGGTCTTTATATTGAAGTGTATCACCAGCGACATTGAGATGAAAGCCTAGCCCCCCGCCACCGTAGACACCGAGGGCGATTGCGGCCCCCATATTGATCTCAAGTAGAAAAAATCCATTGGCAACAAAACTGGGGAGCACCAGTGGGACAATTCCGTATCGAATTTCTTGGGCTTTTGTAGCACCTAAGACGCGAACACTTTCCTGAGGCTTCTTATTCACATTCTCAATGGCATCGGCAAAGAACTTACCAAACATTCCGGTCGATCCAATAATCAAAGCAATCGTTCCGGCAAAGGGGCCAAACCCGACTGTGGTGATAATTACGAGCATGATCGCGTAATCAGGAGCCACACGTTGGACTGCTAAAAACGCTCTAAAAGCACTCCTTGTAAGTGCATTGGGAGCTGTGTTACGTGCGGCAAAAAACGCCATAATGAAGGCTAAAAAACCTCCTCCGAAGGTCCCTAAAAATGCCATAGAAACGGTCTGTATCATTGAAGCCCATAGCTTTTCCGACGCAAATAAATCTGTATTTAGAGGCACCATATCTTTAAACAAATTCATCACATAATGAAACTCGGTAAAGAACATGAATGGGTTTGTGCCCAGATAGATAAAGGCCGCGATGAGAAACCCAGATAGACCGAAGAAGATACCGAGACTCTTGATGAACTTGCGAGACGGCATCAGTTCAGATGGGACTTCAACACGTTCACTCATTTTAAATCGTCTCCTTTAAAGATGATAGAGCGCAGCTTATCCGATAATTTTTCCGCGGCGTAGATAAGCAATAGGAGCATCAGAATAACGGCAGCTGCCCGCTCATACTCTAGGGCTAGCATTGATGTGCTCAGTTCATAACCCAGTCCGCCCGCACCGACAGCGCCCAGCAGACCGGCTTGACGCATGTTGATTTCAAAACGAAAAATCGAAGTGGAAATAATTGTTGGAATGACTTCCGGAATAATTCCATAGCGCACGACTTGCCATTTTGTAGCCCCGGTGCACTCCAGGGATTCCAGCGCCTTTTCATCGACTTCTTCAATAGCGTCAGCAAAAAGCTTTGCCAACATGCCGATAGAACCGATGGTGATTGCCATAATGCCGGGATATGCGCCCAGGCCAAAAGCCGCTGTCATTAAAACCATTACCACAATTTCAGGAATACCGCGCTGAATTGTAATCAACGTACGCATCGTGTTGCGCACCCAGCTCGGGACAATGTTGCTTGATGCTAAGAAGGATACTGGGATCGCGAGAAAAACCCCGATCGGCGTCGGAATGAGGGCTAAAAGGATAAGAACGAATGCGGGTCCAATTAACTCTGGGATTGCACTAAAGAGCGGATTGAAAAAATCCTTACTACGATCTAAGCCCTCTGGTAGATCTCGGACCAGGGTGACTAAGTCCACTTCCACTTGCCAAGACGTAAGTCCCACCAACACAACGACAAAGAGAAAACGCCCTAACAGGCGCCATTTCTTGTTCGATCCATAGGGCTTCAGTGCTTCGTGCTGGCTTGAATCAAACTGTGCAATGCTTCCCATAGAACCGCCTAGGCTTTAATCTGCTGACTGAGCGGATCGTCCTCGTGCAATGACAAACTCGATATATCCGCAAGCTCATCAAGCTCTTCGCCATAAATTTCTCGCAATAGATCTGAATCAGAGCTGGGAACTCCGTCGTATATTACTTTGCCGTTACGCAAACCAATCATCCGCGTGCAATATTTGGCGACGAGATCAGGCTGGTGAAACACACCAAGCACCCCTTTCTCGGCCGCTAGGGGCGCCAAAAGGCGCATGATCGAACGAGCGTTTTTCGGATCTAGGCTGCTCACAGGTTCATCGGCGATATAAAGCGCAGGGTTTTGATTAATGGCCCGAGCAATGGCGACACGTTGCATTTCTCCCCCGGAGAGTGAACCGGTGAGGCGGCCGGCATATTCGCCCATGCCAATTTGATTAAGCGCTTTCATCGCTCGACGTGCTTCGGCATCAGTAAAGCCATACAACCAGCTGCGCCATGCGGGTATCCGCGCTAGGCGCCCTAGCATTACATTTTCCAATACGGTTAAACGGCGTACCAAATTTGATCCCTGAAAAATTACCCCCATTTTCATGCGGGCATAGCGTAGTTTCTTCCCGCTAAGCTGCGTGAGGTGGTAGATACGATCTTTGTTGTCCTCGAAATATATATCACCTGAACTCGCTTTCGTGAGACCTAATACACAACGGATAGATAGAGACTTTCCTGCACCACTAGGTCCTAAAACCCCTACAAACTCTCCGGCTTCCACCCGAAAAGTAATACCATTCAAAATGGACTTTCCGTTTTTGACGGTTTTCGTAAGATTATTTACTTCGAGCACAGATAGGTTCTCCTAATTGCTGCCACTTAAAAGCGTCATTGTATCAATGTTGTAAGCAATTTTACGCAAGTCATCCCACATGTCATCTGTCGCAGAAACCCAGATCATTTCAGGGCGCATCGCCCGATATCGAAAATCTTCCATAAGGTCTGGAGCACGAAGATGTAAATTTATATAGGCTTCTTGTATCGCTTTTTTTAGACCAACCGGGAGTTCCTTACGCACAAAAACAGGTGAAGTGGGAATATTTTCAGACTCCCAAAGCACTATAAGTTCTTCAGGCTTTATCCGACCATCCCTTATAAACCTGCTGTATGTCCGTTCGTTGATTGCGCTCGCATCTACCTTCGCAGCCACCGCGGCCATGACAGCATTTAGATGAGTTTGGGTAAATACAACTTCCCTGAAAATCTCTTCAGGATTCAAACCTCGGCTCTCAAAATATCCACGAGGCACCAAATGACCCGATGTAGAAGCTGCATCAACAAAGCCCATTGTATAATTCTCTGCACCTGCCACTAGATCCTCCATCGAGGTAATTCCCGTTTCAGGACTCGTTGCTATCAAGGTGCTGTAGTGATTGCGGGTTCCATCTAATGACCCCCGTGTTGCGATGGCTTCAACACCCGCCTTTTCGTAGGCAATCATATACATGAAAGAGCCCCCCTGCGCGATGTCGATTTTGTCTGCGCGCATGGCCTCAATGACTGGGCCATAGTTTGTAGCAGGAATGAGCTCTACCTCAATTCCGATCTGTGAGGCGATGTAGTCAGATAACTGAGTGAAACGAGTCACTCGACCTTCAGGGTCGTCCTGAGATGGGGTGAGTGCCATAGTAATCTTTGCCGGCCAAACCTCACCGTTCTCTTGTGTGATTGTCTCAATATTTTTAGCACTACATCCGACAAGGAAAGCAATCGCCCCCGATATTAGGGAAATTGAGAAAAGGCTTTGAGCGACTGCTTTCATTTCACCACTACAAAGCCAAAGTCGATGCGACTTCTACTTCCTCAAGGCGTCCCGAAGCTAAATGAAAACGACGATCTGACATACGCTCAAGGGCGTATTTATCGTGCGTAATCAGCACAACAGACGTTCCCACATCCTTGAGGCCAAGAATCATATCGATAACGACGTCTTTAGTCTTGGGATCCAGAGAAGCGGTAGGTTCGTCGATCAATAGGTAACGTGGCTTACCTAGGATAGCTCGAGCTACATTCACACGTTGCTGTTCGCCGCCAGAGAAAGTCGAAGGGAATGCATCCCAAAGCTCACGAGGTAAGCCCAAGTTATCAAGTCTATCGCGAGCGCGTTCAAGAGCTTCGTTAAAGTCGATACCTTCGTGTATCAAACGCCCTGCTACAACTTCCACTGCTGGAACCCGAGGAATTACACTCAAAAACTGAGAGCAATAGGTCATTTCCTCACGACGAATCCGTAATATCTGATGCTCGGTAGCCTTTATAAGATCAATTTCTCCGTAGATGTCGGAATTATAGATCATCTCTCCTTCGCTGCAGAGATAGGTGCGATAAATGCATTTCATCAAGCTGGATTTACCTGAACCTGACTTGCCTGTGAGGCCAATGATTTCGCCTTCATTTTGGGTAAAAGACACATCATCCAATGCCTCAATTTCTTTATCATTAAGGATATGGAGCAAGAAGTTCTTGCGGATGTTTTTTACTTCTAAAATAGCTGACATACGAGGAAGGGTTTAGAGGAGGCTACTGACGAGAAGTTGAGTATATGCGTGCTGCGGATCCTGAAGAATCTGGTCCGTCAGGCCGGCTTCTACGATGCGTCCATTTTTCATGACCATCGTGCGATCCGTGAGCATGCGAATGACACTTAAATCGTGAGATACCACGATCATCGAAATTCCCAGTTCTTGCTGAAGTCCACGAATCAGGTCCAAGACTTTGGCCTGCACCGATACATCCAGTCCGGTAGTAACTTCATCTAAAAATACGAGCGGTGGATTATTGGCGATGGCCTTCGATATCTGAACCCGTTGTTGCATACCCCCGGAGAAATGACTTGGCATGCTGTCCATGCGCTTTACAGGCACTTCGGTCTTATCCAATAAATTGCTAGCACGATCACGAATGCTTCCGACATGAAAGTTGCCTGCCATCAGGAGTTTTTCAGCGATATTACCACCTGCCGAAAAACGGAAATTAAGACCGTCTCGCGGGTTCTGATACACCATCCCCATGAGGTGATTTCTCAAATAGCGCTTCTTCTGGTTGGATATTGTCAGGAGATTGGTCTCGCCCCCTTCGAAATCGCGGAAGTAAACCTCTCCGCCTGTCGCTTCGTTATCGAAATAGAGAAGTTGGACTAAGGTTGATTTACCCGATCCTGACTCGCCCACGACACCTAAAACTTCACCAGGATAGAGGTCGAAATCTACCTCTGCACAAGCAACAATAGCATCGGTCTCAGGGCAGATATTTGAGCCATATTTCGGGCCGGTGTATTGAACTGTGTTCGAGCATGGGTCGCCGTAGATTTTTTGCAATCCGCGCACGCGCAGCAGCCATTGTTCGTCTTTGGGAAGAGATACCATTGGATGAGTGATTTAGAAGATTTATTAGAGTCGAGAAGCTCCGATGTTTTTATCCTGTTGATACTTATATAAGCGCTGCTTCGGACGCTTGTAATCGGGTACACGCACCTTATCTAAGAAATTTGAGTCATTGATCACGTAACTCTGAGAACCGTCTGTTCCATAGATCTCATCCATGAAAGCGTCATCTTTTCCAGATGCTGCGCACTGGATCCCATCGAAGTTCTCTACAGTGAAGCGCACATCTTCGAATTCAAGTGGCTCCACAGTGGTGTGCGGGGGAACTACATAAATGCGTTTCTCCCGACCCGCTGCAAATACATTGATATTTTCCGAGTGGCTGAGATTTGGTACATCCCAGCGAGGTATTGGAGACGGACTCATCAGGTAGCGCCCGTTAACGCGAACGGGATATCCGGCTCCACGCATGATCGCTCCAAACTTTACGTAGCTCTCGTAGAGGCTTACCCACATTTTAGCATAGTCAGCCTCGGCGTGCATCTGACGTGTCTTCGCCTCGTAGCGCTCGACACTCCGTAGAATCTCTGGCTGAGGCACTTGGAAGACGATGATTTGATTCTCGTTCAATACTTCCTCGGTAATTCGATGCCGCGTCTGAATGATGGTCGCTTCAGCGGTATCAAAAGTAGTTTTGCAATCTGTCATGCGCTTGACAAAATCACGCAAGTTACAGGCGTTGACACTGGCATCGCTCCCTTGATCGATAATCTTGAATACATCTTCTTTACCGATAAGTGCCAATGTAGCATGCAGCCCGCCCGTACCCCAACCGCGTGAGATTGGCATCTCGGGAGAGGAATATGGCACTTGATATCCAGGAATCGCTGCGGCCTTGAGCATTTTGCGACGGATTTCCTTTTTGGTCGTCTCGTCGATGAAACCGTAATTATAGCTACGTTCAAATTTCTTTGCTTCGATCATAGTGTCTTATTTATAAATTACAAAAATTTTAGCGATGCATGCTCCGCGGATCCGGAATATCCTTCACCTTGTCCGAATCGGTTCCTGTGACTCCGAAAGCCGCCTTTTTCTGAGCCTCTTCGCGGCGCTGCATGGCCTGCCGCACATTACTCAATCCACTTTGGAATGTAACATAATGCGGGAGTTTCAGGTGATTGGTAAATCCATAGGACTCGACCCCCTCCGTATGGTAGAGGACAAACTCTTGCTGACACGCCGGTTGTTCTTGATCCCCAAAACGAATCGCGCGATCCAGAATCGCCATGCTTATAGCCTTCAGCTCGTTTTGACCAAAACATAGGCCATATCCATGGGTCATATAAGGCACCTTATCGCGATTGCCTTCCTTTACTTTGTTGATGACGTCGGCCTCGGTAAGTCGAATACGACCGATACAGCGAACACGGTTACGACGGTCGCGCACTTTCACTTGGCACTTCCCGACGCGTAGTTCACCGACACTGGGTTCCATATCCCCATAACCGCGCAGAGAACTGTATGCCATCGAAGTCATACCACCCTGTTCGCCGCGGGCCAGCATTTGCATCGTCGCACTCCGAGGTGCCGGGTATTTTACGGCCTCCCGAGTGACATCAAAGACTCTGCCAATCTTCTTCTCGGGTGATGCACGCAGATGTCCGCGCTCTTTTAGAAATTTAATAATTCTTGGAAATTGCGTGGGATCTATCGATACCTTATCTCCGACATTTTTGGCGTCTTGATCGCCGAGAAATTCAGCGATCGAACCCAAGGACTCCTTGAACAAGCCCGTATTCAGAAGTTTAAACACATAGTCTCGTGTGGGCCCCAATATCTGCCCCCCTGGTATATCGCGAAAGGCCGATGATACGCGTCGCTCAACTTGCATCGTGCTCGTATCCAGCATTTCCGAAAAATAGGACCGGTTGAGCGTTGCCCGAAATGCGCGCAGCATAAACGCTCCCTCGAAAAGATCACCCTCAACTTGCTTCAGTGCCAAGGCTGCATGCTCAGGAGCATAGAGTGAGCCTTCACTCATGATCTTGTCCAGTGCCTTGCGGAACTGGGTGCGAATCTGTTCCACCTCTAAAGGTGTTGTCTTACTGCGCAAACGATAGAACTCAATTAAACGCTCAGCGTTCCGAATCGCATTCTCGCCTCCTTTAATCGCCACATACCCCATAACGCTTCCGATCCTTAATAAGATTTATAAGACGACCTCGATGCGCGTGGTGCGCGGCAAACAACTGACAATACAGTCATCGCCCTTCTCAGCAGTCATGATGACATCAACCCCCAGCGGAAATTCACAATTTTTCTCAGCCAACTCTTTCAGCCATTTTTCCGAGATTCCCGAAACAAAAATCTTTTTAGTCCCGTCGATTCCAGGGCCTGAGAGCGACAGAGCAATACCCTGGCTCACTGGCTCGGATGACATTTCTTCGACCATCAAGATAAACGTTGCTGACTTCTCCGGGTAAAGAGGCTCGCCCTCTTTGGATTGCTCAATCAGCGAGCAAGTTGAATCCGCGGTGCCGATGATGAAATCAGCTGAACTCACCGAAGACTCGCGGACGGCGGTATTTCCCCTAAGGTAATCAGCTACGGCCTCGGAAGGCTCCGCCAGCATCACAGATACATCATCATTCAACAGTGAAAATGCTACAAGGGCAGCCGCTCGCGTAATTCCCTCGGGGGGCTCGATCCCCACGTGCTTCAGATTGTTAATCTTACCCGGGCGTGACATTCCATCAAAGATGGACCTAAACAGAACCTGGGAATCAAATACTTCGTCGAAGACTACTTCACGTGCGATCATTGTATTGTTAAATTTGATATACTAATTTTTTATTGGTAGGGGTGATCGTCCTCGGTTGACCGGATTGATCGATTTAGGGCAAGCGGGGACACTGTCCCCTACTCAGTTCTCGAATAAATCCTTAGTCTTCCTCCATCAATTTGAAGTCTACGCGCGTGGTCAAGGTGCGGGCGAACTCTTCGCGTTCTTTCCGAGATACCTTTTCTGTATGCTCAGAAATAAATGCTGCTGCCTCGGCATCCGCCTCAGCGACTCCATGTAACAAGGCGTCAAACACGGCAATGCAATAGCCTCTCACTGGCTCCTCGCCTAGGCAAAGGCCATAGCCCGCAACCCCTTCAATTTCGACCTCGCACTCCGTGGTCAGCGCCTCACCAAGGTAAAACTCTTGATGTTCGAGGGAATCCTCCGCACGCACCATGGTCAAGCATACCGAAGGTTCTTTCGTTACGCGCACCGACATACGCTGCTCAAATCGTTCAACTTGCGACTTTAGGGCGTCTAAGTCGCACTCGCACAAGATATAATCAGAATCGTATTCCATTTTGCGACCGATATTACGCAGTCGTGTTAAGACAAAATGAAGGGTTCTTGGTTTTCAAAATCGTCACAAACCGGTTTTGCAACAATTGGGAAACAGGGCCCTTTATTCGTTGCAAACTTGGTAGACTTTCCAGTCTTGGAAGATCAGATGGTGACATTGAATCCTCATCCAGATCGGGCTCTTATCTGGGAGCCCTCTGTTTTTGAACTCCTTCAAAAACAAGTCCGGCAAATCCAAGACGAACACGATCGACCGGTCATCATTGCCATTTGTGGGGGATCCGCTACGGGGAAATCTACTCAGGTGGCACAATCCTTGAAAAAAGCGTTTGGCCCTGAAGCCCTGAAGCCCTACTCTTCCACCAAGACCATTTTCAAAACCTTCCCGAGCAGATCGACGATCTCAACCCGCGATACCGCCAGGACGCACCTGAAAATTACGGTTTAACTTACCTACCTCGAGTTCTCGAAGACTTGAAGTCTAACCGATCGACGGAAATACCTAAATATATTTTTCAAAAGCGAGCTCACGAAGGAACACAGATCCTCAACCCATGCCGCATCGTTCTCTTTGAAGGCCTCTACTCCGCGCATGCATCCATCGCCGAGAAAGTGGATTTCGTTGTGTATGTAGAAATGCATGCAATTGGACGTGTCTTGCGGCGCGGTTACCGGGGATTATTCGAACGCTATGGACGTGTAAACTTTGCAAACGTCTTCGGGTCTTTCTGCACAAGTGTATTGGCTGCCCATATGGAATGTGTTTGCGAGCAACGTGAGCGCGCCGATCTAATCGTTAAAATACCATACACCTTCTCAGAGACCCTCAGCCGCTTTCCGGTAAGAGCCATCTTAGAAAACGCCCAATTGATGCGTTCTGGACCAGTTATAAAAGAATACAAGGTCGATTTGGACTCGTGCTTGCAACTCATCGGAACACGTGCGCCCAACTGGATGGAAGTTCGATTCGTGCACAAGGAACAGATCTATTTCAGCTTCACAGCTGGACCTGAATTGAGCAATCGCATCATGGCAACAGACTGGAACGGAGTGTAAACAAAACTCGAACCCGATTCAGTCGAGACCACAGAAGCGAAGTAAACGTTGCAACATACTTCGAATGCGCGAGCTATGATCTTCCTGCAGCTTGAGCTGACCCACAAGACTAAGAGCTCTTTTTTACCACGAAGGGCACGACGCTTAAACGCTCTTATACGGGAATGGATTCTAGATATCCCCCAATGCAAAAACTTCGTGTCCTCTGTGCCCTTCGTGGTGAATTCATCACAGAACCATTCGTTTGATACCATCTTTCAAGCGGAGCACATTGAAGTTTAGGAGCAGACCGGTCGGGGCTCCAGATAACTTCATATAGGTCAAAAGCTGAGCCTCGTGAATCGGTTCAACAGCTTTCACACTCTTCAATTCAACGATCAATTTCTGATCCACGAATAGATCAATCCGGTATCCACAATCAATAGGCTTTCCCTTATATTCTATGGGCATGGCAGCTTCAGCAACAAAAGAGACGCCCTGCAATTCTAGCTCATGACACAGACATTTCTGATATGAAGACTCTAATAGGCCAGGCCCGAGGTGACGATGCACTTCAATCGCGCAACCTATAACTTTTTTGGAGACAACTTCAAATTCCATAAACTAAGCGCTCCTGTTCACCACGAAGCTTATACGCTCTTATCCGGGAACAATTTCGAGATATCTCCCAATGTAAAAAACTTCGTGTCCTCTGTGCTCTTCGTGGTGAATTCATCTATCAATCTACCCTTTCATACCGTCTTTAAACCTGAAACCCTTGAAGTTTAGGTGAAAATAAGGTGGGGCTACATCTAGCTTTGTATCCTATATTCTCTTTACTCTTGTTCACCACGAAGGACACGGAGAGCACGAAGCTTATACGCTTTTATTTGGGAGCAATTTCTGGATATTCCCCAATGCAAAAACTTCGTATCCTCCACGCTCTTCGTGGTGAATTCATCTATCAACTAGACTTTGATACCGTCTTTAAGTTTAGGTGAGAATATTGTGAGGCTGCATCTAGCTTCGTA
>JBCCBL010000067.1:0-10996 GCA_039034055.1 Verrucomicrobiota bacterium
CTGAAACTGATGAAGCTCGGCTCCGAACATGTCTACCATATTGCCGGAAATTTGAATTTGACTCGACTAATGGCGGTTTATGACGAGATCGACCGACCCGATCTTAAATTCCCGACATTCCAACCGCGCATTCCCAAAAAACTCAATTCACCCCAGCAGATCTTCAAAAATATCCGCGAGGGCGACATCTTCCTGCATCATCCATTCGACAGCTTTTCCCCAGTCGTAGACTTCGTCGAACAGGCAGCCAAGGATCCAAACGTATTCGCAATAAAACAAACATTGTATCGAACGAGTGGGGACTCCCCAATCGTAAACGCTCTCAAACTTGCCTCTCACAACGGAAAACAAGTCACCGCTCTAGTCGAACTGAAAGCTCGATTTGATGAAGCGAATAATATCGAGTGGGCGCGCCAACTAGAAGAGGTCGGAGTCCACGTGGTCTACGGCTTAGCTGGCTTAAAAACGCATTGTAAGACTTCCTTGGTCGTCCGCCAGGAAAACGGCCAGATGGTCCGCTATTCCCACTTGGGCACCGGCAACTACAATCCAAAAACCGCCCGACTCTACACCGACTGCTCCTTCTTCACAGCGCGCGAGGACATCACCAAAGAAGTCGCCGATCTTTTCAACACACTTACCGGATTCGCCAAAAAACCAGAGTTCAAAAAGCTCCTGTGCGCCCCGTTCAATCTCCACAATCAAACCCAAGAACTCATCCTCCAGGAGGCGGAAAACGCTCGCAATGGCAAGCCAGCAAGGATCTTCGCAAAGTGCAATAGCCTGGTAGACTCCAAGACCATCGAAAACCTTTACACCGCCTCCCAGGCCGGAGTTCAGGTGGATCTCATCATTCGTGGAATCTGTGGCCTGGTGCCTGGCCTCCCCGGGATCAGCGACAACATCCGCGTCCACTCGATCCTCGGCCGGTATTTGGAGCACTCGCGCATCTTCTACTTCGAAAACGGAGCCAGCAGCGACGGCCCCCTGATCTACATGGGCAGTGCCGACTGGATGCCCCGAAATTTCTTTCGCCGGATTGAGGCAGTATTCCCAATAGAAGACACGCGGGCTCGCGAGAGTGTTATGGAAATAATCGATCTATACCTGAAGGACAACGTCCACGCGAAATTCCTAAAGTCTAACGGGTCCTACACCAATATCCGTCGCCCCGGAAACTCAACCCGAATCTGCGCCCAGGAAGTCTTCTCTAATCAGGAGCAGACCCACCCTCCCTTTGTGACGGCATCCTGAATCCCATGAGCCAATCCTCTGAAACCACCTCTGTTCAAGCAACCAGAGCCCGCGACTGGCTGCTATCTTTCCAAGATTCCCTATGTGCCCAACTCGAGGCGATAGACGGTCCGGTTCCCGGGTTCCGCGAAGACGCTTGGCAGCGTGCAGATGGCGGCGGTGGACGTAGTCGCATCATCGAAGAAGGAGGGGTGATTGAGAAAGGAGGTCTCAACTTTTCTGATGTTCATGGAAAACAACTCCCTCCATCCGCATCTGCCAACCGACCCGAAATCGCCGGGGCTCCCTTTCGAGCAATGGGCGTTTCCCTCGTAATGCACCCGCGCAATCCCTATGTGCCGACATCCCACATGAATGTGCGCTACTTCGAAGCTCAACCGGAAGATGCTCCCGCAGTTTGGTGGTTTGGTGGAGGGTTTGACCTCACCCCCTTCTACGGATTCGAGGAAGACGCAATACACTGGCACCGCCAAGCCAAGGCCGCTTGCGATCCCTATGGCAAAGATCTTTATGCCGACACCAAAGCCTGGTGCGACCGCTACTTTCATATCAAACACCGCGACGAAGCACGCGGCATTGGAGGCCTCTTTTTCGACGATTTCACTGGAGAATCCTTCGACCATGCCTTCGGTTTCATGCAAAGCGTCGCCACGCATTACGCGAAGGCTTACATACCAATCATTGAGCGCCGAAAGGATGTCGACTACGGCGAACGCGAACGCGATTTTCAAGCTTACCGGCGTGGACGCTATGTGGAGTTTAACTTGATCTACGACCGCGGCACGATCTTTGGGCTACAGTCTGGGGGCCGGACTGAATCCATCCTGATGTCCCTACCTTCCCGCGTTTCCTGGCGCTATGATTGGCACCCCAAGCCCGGGACCGAGGAGGCCAAACTCTACACTGATTTTCTGCCAATCCGCGATTGGATATAGCCGCCAGAATATCCCAGACCAAAATCGTGGACGAACGAGAACGTGAACCATCAGAGCCCAACTTGTCTAAACGAGAAGACTGCTCGCGGCACAATCGTTTTCCGCATGCAATCCGCTCAATATACAAAATTGACTCGATCTCCTAGTTCGAGGACGTTGCGCTTAGTGACCTTATCGTGAATTCTAGACAACGCTTTCTAAATGCCCTAGCCAATGAACCGGTTGATCGCCCACCGATCTGGGTCATGCGCCAAGCCGGGCGTCACCTTCCCGAGTATTGCAAGCTCAAGGAGCAGTATACCTTCCATGAGTTGGCCAAAACCCCGGAGTTGGCCGAGGAAGTCACCCTGCAACCCCTTCGACGCTACCCACTGGACGCTGCGATTATCTTCAGCGATATCTTAGTCATTCCAGAAGCGATGGGCGTGCCTTATAATTTTCGTGAAAAAGGCGGCATTCGGATCGATAAGCAGATTCGGTCGCTGGCCGACATCGAGTCCCTCGAAACTACAGACATCCCGGAAAAACTCGCCTACGTACCAGCCGCCCTAAGGCGGGTCCGCAAAGCGATCGGCGAAGAGAAAACGATGCTCGGATTCTGTGGAAGTCCCTGGACCCTCGCCGCTTACATGCTGGAAGGAGGCCCATCCGACCACTGGCATACGGCGAAGGCATTTTTCATTGAGGAAAATCCCGCCTTTCATGCCCTCATGGAAAAACTCGTTGAAGCATCCATCAGCTATCTAAACGCTCAAGCCGATGCCGGCGTAGACGCCGTGCAGATTTTTGACTCTTGGGGCGCCGCCTGCCCAGGTGCTTGGTATCGAGAAATGTCACTCAAGTGGATCGAAAAAATCATCGCCGGATTGAATGGGCGCATCCCGGTAATCGTCTACGCCAAGGGTATGTCTCATCATGCTGAACAGATCGCTCAGACGGGCGCACGCGCGCTTTCGGTGGATTGGACTGTCAATCTGCCGGAGCTGAAAAGAGAATTGAAGGATCGGCTAGCAGTTCAAGGGAATCTCGATCCAGCCATTCTCGACACCACTCCTGAACTCACCCGAATGGCCGCTCAGGAGCTTCTAGAAAGCATGCGGGGACACCAGGGATTTATATTCAACCTTGGCCATGGTATCCATCCTTCCGCAAAAATTGAAAACATGATCGCGCTGACCGAAACCGTCACTCAATTCTCGTGAGAAGCCTGCTGTGAGAATCGGAGTTTCCCAAAAGACAGCAAGCTATCCATTCGAAAATGCCTGAGCAGCAGCCCTTAGACGCGATCGTAATCGGAGCCGGCATCTCGGGCCTGTGCGCGGGATGGGCCCTGCGTAAGGCTGGGAAAAGATACAAGGTATTAGAAAAATCAAAGCGACCCGGAGGCCCCATTGAGACCCTTCACGAAGACGGGTTCGTTTTTGAAAAAGGCCCTAATACGATCCAAGTCGATGGCCCCGATCTCGACATATTCTTCGCAGAGCTGGGACTAAAAGAGACCCTCGTTGAAGCCAACAGAGAGGCGAACAAACGATTCATCGTGCGCAATCAGATCCCACAGGCTGTGCCGATGAGCCCACGAGACATTTTTAGCACCAAGCTATTTTCCAAACGCGCGATGCTCAGCCTATTGACGGAGCCTTTCAAAAAAAAGTATTCAGGAAACAAAGACGAATCCCTGGCAGACTTTGTCCGCCGCCGCCTCAACCAAGAATTTCTCGATTACGCCATCAACCCACTAATCGGAGGCATCTATGCTGGCGATCCCGAAGAACTCTCGGCAAAGCATGCGTTTCCGAAAATATACAATCTAGAAGCACGCTTCGGATCTCTGATTAAGGGAGGAATCGGCCTGACCAGGGAACGGAAAGCTCACGGCACCTATTACAAAACGAAACTTATTTCCTTCCAAGACGGAATGGAAGCATTGCCTCAAACACTATCTGAAAAACAATCTGAGAACATCCTCTTTTCCACAGACATTACCTCAATTTGTAAAGAAAACGAACACCTCTGGAGTCTCAATTATACTCATTCAGATGGATCGAAACACCGAATCGATTCGCGCAAAATAATCGTCGCGTGCCCCGCTAGCGCCCTGTTAGCACTCCCCTTTTCCGAAGACATTAAAAGGGCTTTGGGCGTTTTTTCCGAGATACCGCACCCCCCCCTTGTTGCGCTTTCGCTCGGCTACGATCGAGACGCAATAGCACACCCCCTCGATGGCTTTGGAATGTTGGTCCCTAGGGTCGAGAATATGAATATTCTGGGGTGTATCTTTGCTTCATCTTTGTTTCCTGGGCGTTCCTCCGGAGACAGGGTAGGACTTTCCGTATTTATCGGAGGCGCTCGCAATCCAGAATTGTGCGAAATGGATGAATCAGAACTGCTAGGCTTAGTGAAGGCCGATCTCGAAAAGCTCCTTGGGGCCAGCGGAGATCCGATCTATGTTCGCCGCACCGATTGGCCACGCGCGATTCCTCAATATGTAGTCGGTTATCAAAAATACCTCCAACAATTCGAAGACCTCGAATCCGCTCACTCCGGACTCAAATTCATCGGACATCTCGTAGACGGCATATCGGTGCCCAAGTGCATTCGCTCTGGCCTAAATCAATCCTCGTGAATTCTAGACCGACAGTCCGTCCCTCCTTAAATGACGTTCTCTAAGTCTTCAATAGATCGCTGAGGAAGATCCCTTCTTTGATATCTCCGGCTCTAGGAAAGGATGCTATCTGCGGTGTGATCCGATACCGCTGTCTCCAACCTACATTCCTCATCGAGAATCATTAGCTCCATAAATTGATCTGAATTAAAGACTTAGCAACGATGTAGACGAAAGATGAAACTCTGGACTATTTCCGGATTTATGATTTCTTACTAACTGATCAAGACTCCAAACACCTACCCTCTCTGTCTTTGTTTTATGCATAGAACTCTAAAATCCAAACTGGTTACAGCGTGTGTAACCGTGTTGCTCTCACTCTTCTGCTATCATGCTTCCGCACGGGCCACAAGGGAGCAGCCCAACATCATTTTTTTCTCGTTCGACGATTTGAATGACTTCATTAACCCCATGGGTTACTCGCAAGCCAAGACACCCAACCTAGATCGACTCGCGAGCGCCGGTGTCACATTTACGAACGCTCATACCCCAGCAACTTACTGTGCACCGGTTCGAACTGCCATTTTTACCGGGCGCCATGCCACGACAACTGGGGCCTATGGAACACAAGTTTACTTCCACGAGCATCCTGACATTGTCCCATTGCAACTCAGCTTTCAAAATGCCGGATATGCGACATACGGAGCCGGAAAACTATTCCACCACCGCGAAGGATTTATTGATATGCGCGGCTGGGATGAGTTTTTTCTTCGCAACGAAGCATTGAAGACCCGCGGATGGCCTATGGATTCCTGGGCCGAGGATACACCTCTTCCCGGAGAATTCCCGGTGAGCACCTACAACAAAAACCGAGTCGAAGAAGGGAGCCTCAAGAAATCTACGACTTTTCTAGAAATCGCAGCGATTCCGAACGACAAAGAAGAAGAGATGGCAGACACCAAGCGTATTAATTGGGCCTGTTCGATCATCGAAAAAGAACACAGCAAACCCTTCTTCCTCGGCATCGGAATATATGCACCCCATTTCCCAAACTACGCCCCGCAGAAGTATTGGGATATGTATGACAGAGAGTCCCTGATTCTTCCTGAATATACTGAAGGAGATTTGGATGACGTAGGAAAATTGGTGCGCCAACAAAAAATGAATCGAAAAAAGGTCCATCATGATCGCCTGGAGGAATGGGGACTAATTCCCGAATCAATACACGCCTACCTTGCCTGTGTTTCGTATGCTGATGCAATGTTAGGGCGTATTTTACATTCAATACAAAATAGTAATAACAGGGAAAATACAGCTGTCGTAATCTGGAGCGACCACGGATACCATCAAGGGCAAAAAGGAGAATGGGGCAAACACACTCTCTGGCAACGGACTACCAACGTTCCATTTATTTGGGCGGGAGCTGGGATTGCTAAGAACCAAAAAATTAGTGCCACCGTTAGTTTGATCGACATGTTTCCAACATTTGTCGAAATGTGTGGATTAGCTCCAGATTCTGGACACGAAGGGAGGAGCCTCCTTTCAATGCTCCGGGACCCGGCTAGTGCCCAGGATCAGGATGTATTCGTGCCATGGCTACATCCTAATAGCTACGCAATCATCAATGAAGACTGGCGCTATATTCACTACAAAGATGGTTCTGAGGAACTCTATGACCTAAAAAAGGATTTTGAGGAAATCACCAATCTAGCAGACTCCCCTGAATACGCCTCCATAAAGACCAAAATGAAGCAGTCTGCCCCGAGCAATCAGGCAAAGCCTGGGCTCAGTGCAAATACGGACCTCAGGCTTGTCACTAGTGGTGAAAGCTTTCATTGGGAGCCGAAAAAGAAAGCTAAATAGCGCTAGGCGTCAGCGATACGTTGGGCAATCTTCGAGAGTGAGTGAAGATCAACGACTGAAGCCACGATCGAGGAGATCCTTCATACGTTCTCGGACCGAAGCGTATTCCGGATTTCGTGCGAGATTATAATGCTCTTCGGGGTCTTTAGAATGGTCGTAGAGTTCGACTCCCCTTTTTCCGTCTTCGCCCCATTCGGTGTACCTCCAGCGCGCTGATCGTACACTTAGCCCAGAATAAGCTCCACGTTTCACTTGAGAATATGCCGCATCTTTGACCTCTACATTTGGATCCGCCAAGACTCCAAGAAGACTCTTACCGGAAAACCTGTGAGGAGCCCGCAAGCCCGCAAGCTCGACCAGAGTCGGATAGATATCGACCAGCTCGACCAGAGAATCTGTCGAGCTACCCATGCCCGGAGCCAAAGGATGCCAAAATATAAACGGAACACGGCTTCCGGTCTCAAAGAGTGTCACTTTATTCCACCACCCTTTTTGTCCTAGATGGTAGCCGTGGTCGCTCATTACAATGACCATGGTGCTATCCCATAGTTCGAGTCGATCCATTGCATCGAAGACCTTCCCGAGTTGAGCGTCTGCGAAGGTGACACAGGCCTGATACGCTCGCTTGAATTCGATACGCTCCGCGTCAGTGAACTCCGAAAAAGTCTTGCGATTTGGAATTGCGCCGGGTTCCAGTTCACTACGGTCGGAAGGTTCTTGTTCGAGCTTGATCGTGTCTTTCGGGTACAGGTCGAAATACTCTTTGGGAGCTACGAATGGATCGTGCGGTTTGTGGATACCGTAACCGATGAAAAAAGGTTCTTCGTGAACTTCTTCAAGTTTCTCAATCAAAGCATCAGCGTTCTGCCCATCGGCTTGATCTGCATCGCCCCCTTCAGCTGCTCGCCAATGTGCCCATTTCAGCGCGCCCCCGGTGAGATTGCGACCCTCGCCTTTCTTCCCTAGCGGAGTGACATTAGGTATTCTGTCTAGAAAGAAATTCCATGACTTGGGATCTTCAAACAATACCCGGCCCCGAGTGGGTTCGTCGACACTGAGGTGAAAAATTTTTCCAATGCCGATGGTGTAATATCCGTTTTGCCGAAAAAGCTGAGGTGCGGTCACAATATCCGGCTGGACGCGACGAAGAGGCAACTTGTTCGAAAGAACTCCGACCTCTTCAGGCCTCAACCCCGTTAAGAAAGATGCGCGACTCGGATTGCAGACCGGGTATTGAGCGTATGCATTCTCAAATAACATCGCTTTTGCCGCAAATCGATCAATGTTTGGCGAAATGACTCCTTCCACTCCATAACATCCAAGCTCAGTGCGGAGATCGTCTAAAACGACCCACAAAACATTGATAGGCCTTTGTGCCTGAAGAATCGTCGGAAAGATTGAGAGAAATAGGAGGGGAATCAATGGTTTCATACTCAAATAACTGATGTATTTTCTTCCTTCATGTCCCGGATACTCAAGAGTTTTTCTTAGTCTCTATCTCCGGGGTAATTAGTGTGTCTTCCGATTCATAGTTTCGGAAGATCAAGCAATCCGTCCCCGAATCAAATCTAGCTATGTCTAGGATGAGTTTTCCTCGCAACCCAGCCGGCCGGCCTTCAGATAGCGAAAAAAAAAGCGCCATCCAGAAACCGGACGGCGCTTTGCGAAATAAAACAACGAGATCCGCTAGGAAGTCGGGACTTCTCCGATGGTTGCAGCCACGCGTGAAGCGATCGCGTAAGGATCTCCTTGAGAGTTTGGACGACGGTCTTCGAGGTATCCCTTGTATGCACCGTCTTTAACGAAGCTATGTGGGACACGGACAGATGCACCGCGGTCGGCAATCCCGTAAGAGAACTTATCGATAGACTGCGTCTCATGAAGACCGGTAAGCCGGAGATGATTGTCTGGGCCGTAAGCAGCAATATGCTCGTCACGATTCTTTTCAAAAGCAGCCATGAGTTGCTCGAAATATTCTTTACCGCCAGTCTCGCGCATGAACTCAGTTGAGAAGTTACAATGCATGCCTGATCCGTTCCAGTCGCCGGTGAATGGCTTACAGTGGAAGTTAACATCCACTCCATATTTCTCACAGACGCGCAGGAGAATGTAGCGGCCTACCCAGATCTGGTCGGCAGCTTTTTTCGAGCCCTTTCCAAATACTTGGAATTCCCACTGTCCTTTGGCAACCTCAGCGTTGATACCTTCGTGGTTAATGCCTGCTGCTAAGCAGAGATCGAGGTGTTCTTCGACGATCTGACGAGCGACATCGCCGACCGATGAGAATCCGACTCCGCAGTAGTATGGGCCCTGCGGCCCTGGGAAGCCGTCTTCTGGCCAACCCAGTGGCTTGCCGTCTTGATAGAGGAAATACTCCTGCTCGAATCCAAACCACATGCCTTCGTCGTCAGGGATGGTGGCGCGGCTATTCGTCGGGTGCGGCGTGCCGTCCGGCAACAAAACTTCGCTCATCACGAGGAAACCATTGGTACGGCTGGCATCTGGATACAGAGCTACTGGCTTCAACAAACAATCTGAGCTGCTACCATCAGCTTGCTCAGTAGAGCTGCCATCAAAACCCCACATTGGGCAATCCTCAATGGTGAGTGTCTCTGGGTCACCTTCAAGGATCTTGGTTTTTCCACGTAGGCCTTGGACGGGAGAATATCCGTCGAGCCACAAGTATTCTAATTTTAGTTTCGCCATATTTTGTAAGTTGTCTGTCTCAATAACAGTTAGTGTTCAATAGACTGATTGCAGGCCAGTTAGGTAAAGGTAAACCGGCGGAGCGAGCACCTTTAGCAATTGATATGCCACCGGCCAAAGGGAGTTCAAAGTGTAAAAGATTAAACAATTTACAGCTCCGCAAAATTGAATGGACCCTTCCGAGAGTGACTCCAAACTAGGGGTCCTCATGCACGAAGCCAAAAACACCGCACGCGCTCTCGTTCGTATCGCTTACGATGGTCGCGTATTCAAGCAGTTCTTGGGTCCCAAAGCCCAGGAACGCTTTGAAAATGAAGTGCGCGTTCTTGAATACTTGGACAAACACCAATGTCCGTTTGTCCCAAAACTCATTGAAAGAAACTCAGAAATTCTTGAAATCGTTACCACCAATTGCGGTCAGCGCGTCGAGCGCATGAGTGAGGAAAAACAACGAGAGGTCTTTTCAAGCTTGGAGCAATACGGTGTGCGTCACGATGATGCCGCTTTGCGCAACATTACCTACAGCCCACAACGCGCCAGTTTCTGCGTGATCGACTTTGAGTTCGCGACCATTTTAGAACCCGGGTATCCCGCACCTCCGAGCATGGATTTTGATCGCAACCTCGATAATCTCTAAAATTCAGTCCACGCTGACTCCAACCTCCCCCGCTTCCAAGAAATCATGCCTGAGCAATCTATCGAGATTCAATGGTCCGCCCATACCGACACGGGACGCTTTCGGAAAAACAATGAGGACGCATTTTTAGCCCTCGCAGTCGACAACCAGCAAGCACAGCGCCTAGGCAAGGAAGGCTCTGGATCTTGCGAGGTGTATGACTTCGTATTTGCGGTCAGCGATGGCATGGGGGGCGCCAATGCCGGAGAATTCGCAAGTCAGATCGCAACAGATCGCATCACTCGCCTGTTTCCACAGAGTTTTCGGTCAGCGGCGACCGGTCTGGATTGGGGGTTTAAAGATGTGATGGAGGAACTCTTTGATTCGATCCACCACGACCTTGGAGAACTCGGGAAATCATATGACGAGTGCTCGGGTATGGGCGCTACCCTCTCGCTCGGATGGTTGGGGCCCGAGTGGTTTCTCTTCGGGCATGTTGGAGATAGCCGCATCTATCACATTCCAAAAAACGAAGGAATCCAGCAGATTAGCCACGACCACACCCATACTGGCTGGCTCGAGAGACAGGGTAAACTCAACGAGCGCGAAGCACGCACCCATCCACGACGCAACAGCCTCCAACAAGCACTTGGCGGGAGCACCCAGTTTCTCGATCCACATATCGGTGCGATTCGACACGAACCGGGCGACACGTTTCTCTTCTGCTCAGATGGCCTGATCGACGGCATCTGGAATCGACGACTCGAAGAATTAATCCGGGCAAGGGAGGGTCAATCCGTTGAAGACCTCGCTCCCCAGCTCGTCCGGTTCTCGGTAGAAGCATCCGGCAAAGACAACACAACCGCAATTATCGTCTCTATCAACTAACCTTGTTTCGACAGAATGGGTGGGATGGCCGACTTGTCCTGAAAAAAAGGTTGGCTCGTCTGATCAAACGCCATTCTTTGCTTCTCTTCCCAGATCCAGATTACGCTAAATGATCCAAAACTCTACACC
>JBCCBL010000068.1:0-10895 GCA_039034055.1 Verrucomicrobiota bacterium
GAGCGTTCTTATGACTACGATGAGCGCGAGTATGACTACGACGAAGATGTATTCCCATTCTTAGACTATGTATTGGAAAATCCATACGAGCCTGTGTTCCCAGATCGTCCTCTCGACGACGCTCAGCATGTTGTTCCATTCACAGTGGATGTTGAAAGTATCTTCAATGATTTCATCCGTGATAATAACCTTCCAGACTTTGTCACATATGATGGTGCTGTTGCTTCGCTTACCAGTGATAACTCAGCTTACAATGATTACGAAGCTGAAGAGACTACATACGCTGGCTACCTGATGGGTGAGTTCAAAACTGGAGACCTCACAGTTATCGCGGGTGCTCGTTACGAAATTGTTGATTTCGAAACCACTGGTTTTGATAGAGCTAGTTTCAATCGCGATCTCGCAGCGACCTTCACAGGAGCGGAGGCGGTCACTCGCGAAGCGGACGTCTATGACAAAAGAACGACCAGTAATGATTACGATCAGTTCCTTCCTTCGGTGCACCTTCGCTATGACTTCTTCGATGGTAAGCTCGTGACGCGCGCTTCATGGGGAACCACGTATTCTAAGCCTGAAATCAAAGACATGGTGGGTGATGTTAACGGAGACATCAGCGACGATGATGATACTCTCTATTCCCTCGACGTACCCAACGTAAACCTACCTCAACTGGTATCTGAGAATTTCGACCTCTCTGTCGAATACTACACAGATGCAGGTGGATATTTCCAAGCGGCTTTCTTCTACAAGTCTATGGAAAATTATGCGTTCAATGTCACGGAGAACTACAGTGCATTTGAATACAATGCGAATGGTTTTGAAGCTCTTTACGGCGCTCTTCCTGAAGGCATCACACGTGTAGACATCACACGTCCCACTGCCGATACGGATGCAGTCAACTACGGTTTGGAACTGGTTGCCCAGCAACCGTTGCACTTCCTCCCGGGACCTCTCGATGGCTTCTCTATCAATGCAAATGCCACATTTGCGGAGTCTGAAGCGGACTTCCAGTTTGGTTCAACAGGGCCTGTGCAGGGTCATTCGGACTATATGTATAACATCTCGCTCCAATACAATAAGTACAACTTCTTCGCTCGTGCGAAGTGGAGCTACCGTCACCACTTCTTCGAAAATATCTCAGTTGCTGACTTGGGTAGCGAGATTGCAGAAGTTCCTGGAGAGTTCCAGTATCTTGGAGACGACGTATTCATGAATCCAGGATGGCTGGACCTCGAGTTCGCATATACATTCGACATGTATGACGCCAGCTTCCGCGTGTTCACCAACGTCACCAATGTTCTCGAGCAGATCAACGCTTCACGTCAAGGTCTCTGGAATTACCTCGACGACGTCTACCCGAAAAAGCGTCGTTGGACAATCGGTGTTGAAGCTACTTTCTAAGACTTTCGTAGTCTAGTAGTAATCAGTTAGTTCAGAGGAGGGGCGGTAAGCCCCTCCTTTTTTGTGTCTTGGGGTTAGACTCGAATAAAGGGTAGGGCCTTTACAGAGGATTGCTTGCCCCTACCTTGGTCGATCAAAATGAACGCGAATCGGTCTAACCGAGGCCTAACAGAGCCTTATGGTGAGGTGTGCAGTCGCGTGCGCTAGGAAAACCTGGACTCTTTGATTGCCGCAAGGTTCCTGGGGTGCCCTCGGGTTCGCAGCGCGTCCCTGCGAAACTTCGCATTGCCTCAGTGCGCGCGCCGGGTTGCAATGGGAAGTATGACTTTATTCCGCCCATGTATCGACCTCCACAATGGACAGGTGAAGCAGATTGTCGGGAGTTCGTTGACCGATAATGCATCCGAGCTGCGGACAAATTTTGTGAGCGAGCGGCCTTCTTCGTACTTCGCTCGACGGTATCGCGAAGACGGGCTCACCGGAGGTCATGTCATTCAGTTGGGTGCAGGAAACCTCGGAGCCGCTTCTGAAGCCCTCCGGGCCTATCCTCAGGGTCTGCAAATTGGAGGCGGCATCCGAATCGATAATGCCGACGAATTCTTGCAATTGGGGGCTTCTCATATCATCGTTACTTCTTGGTTGTTTGATCAAAGAGGGCGCTTTGATCGCGGAAGGCTGAAGGAACTCGCTAGCCATGTTGGGCCGGATAGACTCGTCATTGATCTGAGTTGTCGCAAAACCGAAGAGGGTTGGACAGTGGCGATGAATCGCTGGCAAACGCTGACCGATCTTCGTATAAATTACACAAGCCTCGATAGGCTTGCCGATGCGTGCAGCGAGTTTTTGATTCATGCCGCAGACGTTGAAGGGAAGTGTCAAGGTATCGACGAGGGACTGGTCGAATACCTTGGGAAATGGGCTCAACGACCGGTGACTTACGCTGGTGGTGCATATCAATTTTCAGATTTAGAGCGGGTAGAAAACCTCAGCGCCGGAAATGTGGACCTCACCATTGGAAGTGCATTGGACATTTTCGGCGGTTCGCAGATCAAGTATGCGGAGTGTGTCGATTGGAATCACCGCAAGGGCCGACTCGACTAGGGATGCAGATTTAATCCCGAAAACGTGGATGTTTGAGGAGTGTGGCGAACATGAAGGATGCAATTAAAACGAGCAAGGCTCCCACCATCCCAGCATCCTTCGGGGTTGCCGCGCTGATAAGATAAAAACCCAAAAAGGGAGATAGAACCCCACGTATTCCGGTAAATGAAGAATGCACGCTCATGTAGGCAGATACGCGCTCCGGGGGGGCCAGTTTGGTTACCCAAAGGGCCCAGGTGATGTTGCCACCTCCGGTCGCGATGCCATTCGCAGCAGAAGCTATCGTGATCCAGACCAGACTGTCCGTGTAGAAAAATCCGAGAATGCTGATAAAGAAGAATACATTGATTGCGATTCGTACGACGATCAGGTTGAACTTGTCAAAAACCCAGCCCCAGACGGGTATTGAAAGAAAACGAAAAACCGAGGGCACCCCGACAATCAGGATCGCGATGGTCGCGTTGGGTAGATTGATTCCATATTCCGGGTTTGCTAGATATTCAGTCCGCAGTGGAAGAGTCATTAAATTACCGATACCCATAAACATCCAAGCGAATAGCATTAGGCCGAAGACCTTGTCATGCCATGACCACTTCAAATTTACCCATGGATTTCCGGTGTCCTTCACATCGAACTGGCGGACCGGAATTTTTTTGAAAACATATCCAGCCATTAAAAATGAAGCGACAAGTGCCGCTAAAACCCATGGGTAGTAATCAAGCTGAAAATCGAGAATTTTTCCCGAAATGTAGGTTAATACGCCTGCGCCTGCTGCAGCAGCGAGCGAGGATCCCGACAACCGTTTCCCACGTTCCGACTTATCGTAATTATGCGTATAGACTTGGATTGCCAAAGGTGAGAGCTGGGCATGTGTGAAACCGGCTACTACGATGCAAAGGGTGAACAGCTCTAAGCTGGGAACGAGCGCGGCAATAGCGGTAGCAATTGCCCCCAGAGTCAACCAGCCGAGTGCCAGAGTTCCGATACTTTTTCCACTCCGCGCGCCCCAACTAAGCGTGAGAGGATTGAGCAACAGACCCAACGGTATTGCCGCAGCCATGACGGATTTGGTTAATTGCGATCCATCAAAATGGCGAATCGCAATAATCAATGCAAGATTGACCAGGCCCTCTTGCACGAACCCATGGAAGGGGGCGCGCATCAGATCCAAGCGGAAGGTGCGTTTTGCGAGACTATCCATCAGAGCGTAAGGTTGTCGTTACCTGGATACAAGCGTCGAGGCAAAAGGTAAGGAATACGTAAAGGCTGTGTAACTTTCTGTGAAATAACACCTTCTGAATTTGAGACCATCGAATCCGAAATTTTGCTAGACCTGGGTCTGGGCCTGGGGATGATGCTATTTTGAAATTTTCTCACCCTCACTTTATCTCCAATTTGAAACTTTCTATTCATCTCAATCTTGCATTGGGGCTTGCCCTTTCTGGACCGAGCCTGCTCGGCCAAAACTCTGAACTGCCTTCCAAACAACCGAATCCAGCGCGAAATGCCGAGATCGAATCCCTGGAGCCGGTGAACGCAGAGGGTGTGATTTCTCAAACTACGCTTGGTCGGAAAGCACAACTGGAGGCAGAGGCTCTCAAAATTATCGTATCTGGCGACAAGCTGAGGAATATGAATGATCAGGATAGTGCTGAGGTATTGCGGAGAATTCCCGGCGTTTCGGTGAATGTTGCCGATGGCAACGCAACAGGCCTGGTGGTTCGGGGTATCCAGCCCAATCTCAACAAAATTACCGTGGACGGGCAGAATTTGGGCGGACGCAGCGGGAATGATGGGAGTCGCGGAGCTGGGGCTTTGAACCAGATTGCCCCCGAATTCCTTGAAAGTATCGAAGTTACTAAAGCGCCCACCCCGGACATCGATGCCGATGCCATTGGCGGCACGGTGAATCTAAATACCCGTAATACAGCAGGGTTGACCCAACCAATCCTGTCTGCGCGCGTATCGTCTTCATACGACGACGCCAGCTCTCTATGGTCTCATACCGGAAACACCACCTTTGGGATGCCACTCGATACCGAACGCCCGTCCGGCTTTTTGTTGTCGATAAATCTCCAAGACCGAAAATTTGAACGCAACCGCTTCGGCACACGCAACAATTGGCCCACTATCGCACTGAGCCCCTCCGAGTCCTACAATGCCCTGGGTGCGTTTGAGACCTCAGTCTACACCGGCGAATCACAGAGTGTGGGAATCCTTGCAAATTACGATGTCCAACTCTCGCCCGAAACGCGCTTCTTCTTCAAAATAGCGGGGAATGGCACCGATCGCAGCTTTGAACGCACCCGCTTGGTCCGGGAAATTGAAGACGGCTCTCTGCTGAATCTATCCGAAGATTCGGGTTTTTTTGAGGACGTCGAACTCAATCAAAATGGATTTGCGACCGAACGCGAAAGTGCGAGCGCTAGCGGTGTCATGGGTATCGAATACCAGAGCGAATTTTGGGAAATTGATGCGAGTCTCGGCGGAGCGCTCGCCAGCGATGAGTCCGCCAACCAGACCTCAGTGGCCTTTGCGACCGATCCGATTTTCGATGTGTTTTACGATACCAGCAACGATCCGCTGGCTCCGACTGTCGCCGTCAACGGTGCCGATGAAAACGACCCGGCGCTCTACGCATTCACCCGTGTCGCAGATATTGAAGAAACCGCTGACGATGCCGAAGGCGTCGCTCAGGTCAATATCCGCCACAACAGCCAGCTATCTATTGGGGATTTCTCAATCAAGTTTGGCACCAAGTATATCGAGCGCACCTCCGATGTGAATGAGGACCGGATTCAATATGCTCTGGCACCGGGAGCGACTCTGAATCTCGAGCCGTTCGCCGATCCTTCCGGCGTCACCCTAAACCGCTACAGTTTCGGCCCAGGAATTGACTCCGTTTCCGTGGCCCGATTCCGTCAGCAAAACCCTGAGTTATTTGTCGTGAACGAATCTCGCAGTGTTCTCGGAAGCCTAGCTGAGGATTATGATGTGAGTGAGTCAGTGTGGTCGGCCTACAGCATGGTCACCCTGACGCGTGGCCCGTTTCGTTGGATCGCCGGCGTGCGGGTGGAGCATACGGAGACCGAAGCCTCGGGTTTCGATATTAATGAAAATGACCTGACCGACATCACTCCTCTATCCGTTTCGCGCGACTACACACACTGGCTCCCGGGCCTACACGGACGCTATATGCCGAGCGAAAAATTTGCCCTGCGCGCCTCGGTGACTCGCACCATCGCCCGCCCAAGTTTCCGCGATATCAGCCCCTATCGAAACATCAACGAAAACCAAAATCGCATCCAGTCCGGAAATCCTGACCTTCAGCCCTATGAGTCCGATAATTTTGATCTCACCATCGACTTTCTGATCCCCAAAATTGGAGCGCTCCAGGCAGGGGTCTTCTACAAAGAAATCGACAACTTTATCGTCGACGCCACTCGCGATATTACATTTGGCGGCGACCCGAATTTCGTCGAAGAAACCAAGATCAACGGCGATATTGCCAAGTTGTTCGGAATTGAACTCGCTTGGCGAAATCAGTTTAGCTGGCTACCCGCTCCTCTGGAAACCCTCCAATTCGAGGCAAACTACACTTGGACTAGCTCTGAGGCCACCATCCCAGATCGTGACGACACCCTCAGACTGCCTGATCAAGCTGAACACACTCTAAAAGCAAGTTTGAGCTACGAGATCGAAAAATGGAGTTTTAGCGTATCGCTAGATTACCGGAGTCATCGCCTCGACGAGCTGGTCCGCCCAGGCTTTGACATTTTTGATAGCGAGGAGCTACAAATCGACTTAAGCGTTGATTACACGCTCAGCCGGGCGCTTTCTCTAAGCATTGGTCTGCGCAACCTCACCGGCTTTGATGAATACACTTACTTCGGAGACGAAGATCGTCTAGGTCGCTCCTGGGACAATAGTTGGGTAGGGAATATCGGATTGCGCTGGAAATTGTAAGTCGTCTACATTTCGCCGAAAACCCAAGTTCAGCACCCCATGAAAGAAGATAAGATAATCGCCAAAGCCGCATTCAATCCCAAGGTCGTGAACTATTGGCTCGTCTCACATGGCCTAGGGTTTGTCTGCTCGA
The DNA here is from genome assembly GCA_039034055.1 of Verrucomicrobiota bacterium. Lineage (GTDB taxonomy): Bacteria > Verrucomicrobiota > Verrucomicrobiia > Opitutales > JABSRG01 > JBCCBL01. Next base: position 6,602 of record JBCCBL010000068.1, read on the forward strand.
TAGTCTTGATTCCCTTTATTGTGATCTACATTCCGATCGCGCTCTACCTTTCAAAGCGAATTCTCGAATGCATTGAATGCACCCTCACCGAGACCGCTCTCAAAGTGAAAAAAGGGATTTTTGTGAAGACTGAGAATACCATCCCTCTTGAGAAAATTACCGATATCGGGATGGTTGAAGGTCCACTCATGAGACGATTTGGAGTCCAAAGAATTTCCGTGGAAACGGCCGGACAAACCTCCGCGGGCCCGCTTGCAGTATTGACCGGCATTGTCGATGCTGCCCAGTTTCGCGAAAGAGTGCTAGCACAGCGAGATAACAACTCTATAACCACGCTAGATGCCCCGAACTCCAATCACGAAACTACGGAGTCCATCCTCGCCGATATTCGCGATAGCCTGAAGCGAATCGAGAGTGTAATCAGTGACAAAAATTGAGCCTGCCTCTGCTCTTTGCTTCGAATTCCCTTCAAAGTATTGTCAATCGACACCCGGCTTGTTTGGGTGTCGGTTTCCCTAGAGAGCTATGTCGGTATTTCGAGTATTTGTAGAAAAGAAGGAAGCCTTTGCGCAGGAGTCTCAAAGTCTCCGTGAAGAGCTTCGCAAGGTTTTGGGCATAACGAGCGTGCAGGGTGTCCGCGTGTTGCAGCGCTATGATGTAGAAGGCATATCTGAGGTGCTCTTTGAGCGCGCGAAATACGATATTTTCGGCGAACTGCCGGTCGATCTGATCACCGAAACTTTGACCTGCGAGGCTCAAGACGCTGCCTTCGCAGTCGCGTTTTTACCAGGCCAATTCGATCAACGTGCCGACTCGGCGATCCAATGCCTGAAGCTTCTCGACTCATCGATCGATCCGCGCGTCCTCTCCGCAAAAGTCTACATCATCTCCGGCGATGGACTAAAAGAGGCGGAAATACAGCAGATCAAAGATTGGGTCATCAATCCGGTCGAATCTCATGAGGTGAGCATGGAGCGCCCGTCCCGCCTCAGTGTTGATTTTCCGGAGCCCCAGCCAGTCATTACCCTCCATGGTTTTGTCAAAAAAAGTGCCCAAGAGATTGAAACCATGGCGGCTGAACTCGGCCTCGCGATGACGCCTCAAGACCTCGCCTGTTGCCAAGCATACTTTCGCGACGAAGAAGCACGCGACCCTACCATCACCGAGATAAAACTGCTCGATACCTACTGGTCCGATCACTGCCGACACACCACGTTTTTAACGGAATTGACCTCCATCGAAATCGAAGATGCCGAGATCGCGGCCTCGTATCAACGCTACCTCAAGCTGCGTGATGAGGTGTATGGTCCAGATACTGCACGTCCGATCTGTCTCATGGACCTGGCACTGATCGGGATGAAAGCGCTCAAAAAACGAGGCTCCTTACACAACTTAGAAGAATCTGAGGAAATCAACGCAGCTAGCATCCGCGTCCCCGTTAAGACTGAATCAGGTGAAGAACCCTGGCTCATTATGTTTAAAAATGAGACGCATAACCACCCGACCGAAATCGAACCTTTTGGGGGAGCTGCGACTTGTCTGGGCGGAGCGATTCGCGATCCTCTTTCCGGGCGATCATACGTTTACCAAGCGATGCGCATCACCGGAGCGGCCGATCCTCTAAAACCAGTCAAAGAAACCATTCCAGGAAAACTACCGCAGCGACAAATTACCCAAGGTGCCGCCGCCGGATACTCCTCCTACGGAAACCAAATTGGCCTAGCAACCGGACTCGTGCACGAGCATTTTCACCCGGGTTATGAAGCTAAACGTATGGAAGTCGGCGCAGTCATTGCAGCGGCTCCCGAATCCTGGGTCCGTCGCGCCTCTCCCGAACCAGGCGATTGGATAATCCTCTGTGGCGGCCGCACCGGCCGCGATGGCATTGGTGGCGCTACCGGATCCTCCAAAGCACACACCGAAACCGCGCTAGAAAATGCCGCCGAAGTCCAAAAAGGCAATGCTCCTACCGAGCGCATGCTGCAGCGCCTATTTCGCAACCCCCAAGTCACTCAGCTTGTGAAAAAGTGCAATGACTTTGGGGCTGGCGGTATCTCGGTGGCTATCGGTGAACTTGCTGACGGACTTGAAGTCGATCTTAATGTAGTCCCCAAAAAATACGACGGATTGGACGGTACCGAACTGGCCCTTTCCGAATCGCAAGAACGCATGGCCGTGGTCATCGACGCCGGAGATTGGGAAGCCTTCGCCGCCGCAGCGGCAGCTGAGAATCTTGAAGCCGTGCATGTGGCAACCGTTACCGCTGAAACTCGCCTGCGCATGCGTTGGCGTGATCAGGTCCTGGTCGACATCAGCCGCGAATTCTTAGATTCAAACGGAGTCCGCCAGCAGAGTTCAGCGAAAATCTTGCGTGCCACCACTCCCTTTGCCGAAAATACCGATACCTTCGAAATTCCACTCGTCGAAAAGCTGAAAGAAACGCTAGCCGACCTCAATACCTGTTCCCAAGAGGGCCTGGCAGACCGCTTCGATAGCACGATCGGTGCAGGCTCGGTGCTCCATCCATTTGGTGGCAAATACCAGGTCACTCCGGAGCATACGATGGCGGCTAAAGTACCAGCGCTCAAAGGTGACGCACAAACTGCCACTCTCATGAGTTGGGGTTTCGACCCCTATTTTTCAAAAGCCAGCCCGTATCATGGTGCCTACTACGCCGTTATCGAATCGATAAGCCGGATTGCGGCTACTGGCGCAGACCCCACTTCAATCCGCACATCCTGCCAGGAGTATTTCCAACGCTTGGGCGCTGAACCCGAAAATTGGGGACTCCCGACCGCCGCCTTGCTGGGAGCCCTCGATGCACAGATCGACTACGCCGCACCCTCCATTGGTGGTAAAGACAGTATGTCTGGCACCTTCCAAGACATCCATGTCCCGCCGACTCTGATCTCGTTTGCTGTCGGTGTCGCCGATTCCGAAAAAGTAGTATCGGGTACTTTCGCCGAAAAACCTGGCATACTCTACCTCCTCAATGTAGCCCAACAAGCCAATGGCCTTCCCGTCGTCGCAGCGCAGACGCAAGCGCTAAAAGCCCTGTATCAGACTATTGGATGCGGAAAAGTTTTTGCAGCACGTAGCCTTGAGAATACCGGGGTCGCGACAACCGCAGCCATCGCTGCATTTGGAAATGGGATTGGAGTCAACCTGACGATTGAAAAAACACACCTATTCAAAACCATTCCCGGTGCCATCCTAGTGCAGACCGAAAGTCCGGTGGAAGAGCTAGAGTCCGCCGGATTTATAGCCATTGGGCAAACCACTGAAAATGCGTCCTTCCGGGCCGCTGGGGAATCAATAGCCCTCTCGGAACTATTCGAACCCTGGTCCACAACGCTGGATCCGATATTTCCAAGATCACCCAGTTCCCATAACAATTCAGCGGTTGAAATTCCTACCCCGACTCCAAAGCCAATTCTCAAGCGAGGCATCCCGGCTCTGGCAAGGCCGCGTGTTTTGATTCCGACCTTCCCAGGCACCAACTGCGAATACGACTCCGCGACCGCCTTCCGCAGCGCTGGAGCTGTACCCGAGATCTTTGTCTTTCGCAATCACACCCCTCGGGCCCTCAATGAATCGATCTTCGAACTCTCGAAATGTATCGAACAGGCACAGATCATCATGCTGCCGGGCGGGTTTAGCGCAGGAGACGAACCCGATGGTTCTGCGAAGTTCATCACCTCGGTGTTCCGCAATCAGCAAATTACTGATGCCACGATGCGTCTACTCAAAGACCGCGACGGGCTGATGATCGGTATCTGCAATGGATTCCAAGCACTGATCAAATTGGGACTCGTGCCTTTCGGTGAAATTCGCCCAAATGTCGAAAAATCCCCCACACTCACTTTTAACACCATCGGCCGACACATCTCACGATACTGCCGCACTCGTATCGCATCTATAAATACACCTTGGCTCTCTGGATTCGAAATCGGAGACGAGCACGTAATTCCCTTTTCGCACGGAGAAGGTCGAATTGTTGGCCCTGATCCTCTTTTGAGCGATCTTGCGCAAGCGGGTCAAGTCGCCACTCAATACGTCGATAGCGCAGGCCATCCTACGATGGCCTACCCCGAAAATCCAAACGGCTCACTCTGGGCAGTAGAAGGCCTCCTCAGTCCAGACGGGCGTGTATTCGGAAAAATGGGACACTCCGAACGCGCCACACCTAACACCGGCGAAAACATCCCAGGCCTCAAAAATCAAGGGATCTTCAAGTCCGGTGTATCCTACTTCCAAGAGTAAGCTGCGGAAAAGAGTAACAACAGGCCCACGC
>JBCCBL010000069.1:0-10894 GCA_039034055.1 Verrucomicrobiota bacterium
AAAAAAAAATATATTAAACGGCAGAACTCGGATACGCAAATTGACTGGCTTTCCAAATCATAGACGATATCATTGACTCGACCCCGACAAAAGAAGCCATAGGAAAACACGCTCGACTCGACGGAGAGCGAGAGAAATCGACTTATGTCTCGATCTATGGTCTCGATGAAGCACGCCGTTACGCCATGCAGTACTCGCAAAAAGCGGAGGACATGGCTTCCCAAATATTCGGCTCTGGCTCCTTTTTTCATAGCCTGGTCCAGTCGATGTCCAGCCGAGTCACTTAATCTCAGTTAGACTTCAAAAGTCCCTGAGATCTATTTCCATCTGCGCAAAAAAAAAGCAGGCCCGGGGCTCTCACCTCCCGGACCTGCTTCTATTATCTCTCTCTCCTGATTACTTCAATGAAAGTCGTCCCACTCCTCTTCATCTGCAGTCGAAACCCGAACATTTTTTTTCGGTTTCGCATTTTTTGTATCTGAAGTTTCATTGGAGTCGAAAAAATTGCTGTGCTCGCTGGAAGGCTCAGATCTCAACCTAGGAGACTCCACTGGGCCGCTCACATCATCCCATTCGGCATTCGGAGTCCGCAAGGGCTGCTCAGTTTGTTCGGTCTTCGGCTCGATAGCGGCTGTAGTTTCCGGCTCGATCCCAAATCCAACAAGCCCCATCAATCCTTCAACACAGCCCCGCAAAGCTTCGCCTTGAGTCGTGAATTGAGCGGCCGTGCTTGCGGTTTCTTCAGAAAATGCCGCGTTTGACTGAGTGACCTTGTCCATCTCAAAAACAGCCGTGTTGAGCTGATTGATACCCGTGGCCTGCTCGCGGCAAGATAGGTCAACATCGCGAGCGACGGTGGCAATCTCTTGAATCCGCCCGACGATTCCCGAAAGATTATCACTCACTTGGCCGCAGATTTTTGCTCCATTCTCACTCTTATTGACTGATTCTTCAATGAGCTGGGCTGTATCACTCGCGGCATTGGCGGACCGCCGCGCCAAACTCCGTACTTCCTCAGCAACCACCGAAAAACCCGCACCGGCTTCTCCCGCGCGGGCAGCCTCAACAGCCGCGTTGAGGGCTAAGATATTTGTCTGAAAGGCGATTTCATCGATGGTCTTGATGATATGAGAAATTTCATGGCTCGAGTCCTTAATGTCGTCCATCGCTTTCAACATATTCGACATTCCCTGACTCCCCGTTTCTGCCGATTTCATCGCGTCCTCAACGAGGAGGCGGACTCTTTCAGAGCTTTCAGCATTCTGATTAGTTTGGCTCGATAGTTCTTCCAAGGATGCACTCGTCTCCTCGAGGGATGCCGCCTGCCGGCTCGCCCCTTCCGCCATACTCAGGCTTGCCTTTGATATCTCCTGCGCAGCGCCAGCCGCTTCATCCGAGATCCTATCGAGTTCCCCGATCGTTCCCAGGAGCGGCTTCATCACACTATAACGCAGAAACAGCAGACTAGCAGCAGCAACCATCAGAGCAACCGGGATCACAAATGCCAGTGATTTCAGGACCAAAGCACCGCTCCTACTGTCCGCTTTGCTCGCTTCAGAGCCGGACAGCTCCGGGCGAAATACCCTATCTCGATCCAAAAGCACAGTTTCACCTGCTGAAAAATCGGACTCCTCTGTGGCCGCAGAGATTGAGTATTGGGCTTCCCCTTTTTCGTGTGCGATAAGCAAGGAGTGTTGGACAAATGTGGAAACGATCCCCGTGAGGACCGTGGCTCCCACGGTAACAAGCATTATTTTTGTTCCTACCTTCATAAAAGCGTCAGCAGATTAATTTCAAAACGTCGAACGGGAAATCGACCAAGACGCTACGACGTTGAGTAACCCTAATTATTTCTACGTTATAAGGCTTAGATAAACCTCATTTTTACAAACAAACCAAAGGTGTATTGAGAATGCGATAATCGCTGCTAATGCACTCCATATTTTAATGACGTTAGCTGATTATCTTATAGTCTCGAAGCTGCTTCAACAGCGGTACTCTGGATATATGCTAAAAGCGAGTAAACAACATAAACCTCGCTCTGAGGCCCTTTAAATAGAACACTTTCAATACTTGGATTCTCAAGCTCTTCATCACTCACATCGAGCAAAGCGGTCTCTCTCAGGTGGAGCCGAACACAGGAGCATGCCTTCATCAGCGAAAACAAAGAGTCCTCACTAATCTCGACTTTTCTCCGTCCAAAATTCTCACTTTTTACAAAGTTCAAGAGTGTGTCCAAAGCCTCTAAATTTTCGTCCCTCAAGCCCTCCACCCAAAACTCTTGATCCTCTTCAGCCTCTGGCAGATAGCCACGGACTCGACCGGACTCTTGCAGTGATTCGAAGATTCCCTGCAGCATACGTTTGAGGAATGCAGTTACTGAACTATCGAGCTTGATGCGAACAGTGGGCATCTACTCCCCCTCCGCGGATTCCAAAGTAGCAGTCAGTTGCCACTGCTGAAGCGTGTAGACGAATGCCTCCGCCTTCTCAAAATCTCCCGACCAAACCAGACTCTTACCCTGCTCATGCACCTCAAGCATATGCCGGGTAGCCTTTTGCTTTGTGTAGCCAAAAACCGTCTGGAACACATAGACCACGTAATTCATGAGGTTTACCGGATCATTCATTACGATCACATTCCAGGGAGTTGCCTTATCGACCTCAGGCTCTAAAACCGGTACCGCCAGTGGGCTATCCTGTAAGGTGTAACCACTCATGATCAATTTTCCGAAGAGAGAATCTGGTGCAACACATCCCAGGGTAGGCGCGCACAGCGTAACCTTGCCGGGAATTGATGAACTCCGTTCAGCGCGTGGATGTCTCCATGCCGCTCCTCCGAGAGCAAGGCACCCCCGCTTAGAGCATCAAACACCTCCGAACATAGCTGCCGTGCATCCTCAGTCGTCTTGCCGGAAACCGCCTCGACCATCATTGACGTCGAAGCCGTGCAGATCGCACAACTCGCACCCTGAAAACGAGCTTCACCGATAGACTCGGCATCCGCTTCGAGATTCAGTGCAAGACGCACTTCATCTCCGCAAACCGGATTACGTCCCGTAGCTTTCGCCCACTCACCAGGGGCCTCAGACTTCCCATTCGGCGCCTTATTGTGACGCAGGATGATTTCCTGATAGAGCGCTTTGAGATCGTCCGACATTTAGGTCCACCCCTACCCGAAAAACTTCTGAATTTTCGCGATAATGGAAACGAATCGCTCAACCTCTTCTTCGGTATTATACCAAGCGAGGGATGCACGAGCCGTGCCGACGATTCCAAAGCGCGTCATCAAGGGTTGGCAGCAGTGATGGCCCGCCCGAATGCACATATTTTCCGCATCTAAAAACGTCGCAATATCATGCGGATGCACGCCATCGATCAGGAATGACGTCACACTGACTTTGTTCTCAGACTCCCCGAAAATTCGAAGGCCTGGGATTTCTCGAAAACCCGCCTCGAGCTTTTCCCGAAGCGAGGACTCATACCTATGAATCTCCTCAGCATCAAACTGCTCGAAGTAGGCAATCGCCGCGGCCAGGCCGATGCCGCCGGAAATGTTCGGAGTTCCTGCCTCAAATTTCGCTGGAGCTTTGGCAAAGGTCGTTCCATCGAAGGACACCTTATCGATCATGTCGCCTCCACCCAAGAATGGAGGCATCGACTCCAGATGCTCCTGCTTTCCATACAACACACCGACCCCCGTCGGACCAAAGAGCTTGTGGCTTGAAAATGCGTAGAAATCACAATCCAGGTCCTCGATTTGCGACAATCCATGAGGAGCCGCTTGAGCACCGTCGAGAAGCACCGGAATGCCCCGAGCATGAGCGGCCTTGATGACATCCTTCACTGGATTGATCGTCCCCAAGGCATTCGAAACGTGGTTTACCGAGACCATACCGACATTGAGATCGAGAAGCTCGTCCAAACTCGTGAGGTCCCACTCCCCTTGATCTGTTATCGGGATGCGCAGAATTCTTAGATCCAATTCATCCGCAAGCATCTGCCAAGGAACGATGTTAGCATGATGTTCCAATTCTGAGAGCAGGATCGCTTGTCCAGATTTCAGACGCGACTTCGCAAAGCTCTGTGCAACTAGGTTTATCGCCTCGGTCGCACCCCGGGTGAATACGATTGAACGGCTTTCCAAAACCCCGAGAAAGCGCGCAACCGCGTCCCGAGCCGACTCATATGCGGTCGTCGCCGAATCGCTCAGGTGATAGACCCCGCGATGGATATTCGCATAGCCTTCAGTCAGAAACTTACGCTCGGCATCCAAAACCTGAATCGGTTTCTGCGCAGAAGCTGCACTGTCGAAAAAAACCAAGGGTTTGCCGTTCCGCTCAGTCTGCAAAATGGGAAAATCCTCCCGCGCCGCCATAAAAGTGGCACGCGTTCGATCCAAATTTGAGATGTCCAGTGTGGATTCCATAGAAATAATACTAACTCAAATAATCGATCTGTCCACTGTTGTTAAAAGGATCAGGGCCCAGGATTCCAGAATACGCAGGTTTGCTTGCCGACGATGGTGGATGAAACCTGTCGATTCGGGAAAGCGAGCTAAACAAATGTGGTAATTTAAATGCGAAAGCGTGTCGTCTCTAAAGCCGACATACCAACATCTCTCGCTCGAAAATCATCTCCTTAGGAAGGCGATCAAAGAGCCGCAGAAAGAGTTCGGTATGCTGCATAGTTTGCATCTTCAGGCGATCCTGATCGATACTCATGAGTGTTTCCCAATCGGCCTCGGAAAAATCGAGACCGCGCCAATCGATCGATTGATAAGCAGGCATCCAGCCAAGGGGTGACTCGGTTGCCGAAGCCTCTCCCCGCGTCCGCTCCACAATCCAGCGCAAAACGCGCATGTTATCGCGAAAACCAGGCCACATAAAATTACCATCATCGTCCCGGCGAAACCAATTCACATTAAAAACCCGTGGGGGTTCCCGAAGGCTTTTACCGAAAGTGATGTAGTGCCGAAAGTAATCGCCCATATGATACCCAACAAAAGGAAGCATCGCCATCGGATCTCCACGAAGCTCGCCCTGCGTTCCCTCCGCTGCGGCAGTACGCTCTGAACCAATCGTCGCTCCCAGGTAGACGCCGTGATAGAAATTGAAAGCCTGGTAGACTAGCGGAATGTCCTTCATGCGGCGCCCACCGTAGATAAAAGCTTTGATCGGCACACCTTCAGGATTTTCCCATTCCGGATCGATGCAGGGACAATTGGCGGCTGGAGCCGTAAAACGGCTATTGGGATGCGCGGCAAGCGTGCCACTTTCCGGAGTCCAGTCATTGCCCAGCCAATCGATCAAGTGCGCCGGGGTCTCCTCTGTCATCCCTTCCCACCAAACATCGCCGTCGTCTGTCAACGCGACATTGGTGAAAATGGTATTTTTGCGGCACGAGTCCATAGCGTTCGGATTGGTCGCGTAGGATGTCCCCGGGGCGACTCCGAAAAAACCGGCCTCTGGATTGATCGCTCGTGCGTTACCCTCTGCATCCGGCTTGATCCAAGCAATGTCATCGCCAACGCATGTGACCTTCCAACCTTCCATTTCCTGCGGTGGGATGAGCATCGCGAAATTCGTTTTGCCACAAGCACTCGGAAAGGCAGCCGACACGTAGGTTTTTTTCCCTTCGGGGTTTTCCACCCCAAGAATGAGCATATGCTCGGCGAGCCAGCCCTCGTCCCGAGCCATTACCGAGGCGATGCGCAAAGCCAGACACTTTTTACCGAGCAACGCATTGCCTCCATAGCCACTCCCGAATGATACAATGGTCCGCTCCTCTGGAAAATGTACCACGTAGGTGTTTTCCGGATTACACGGCCAGGCCACATCCTCAGCTCCCTCCTCAAGGGGGCAGCCGACACTGTGAAGACAGGGTACGAAAAATCCGTTGACCCCCAACACCTCAAGGACCGGGTTTCCAATTCGCGCCATGATGCGCATATTCACCACAACATAGGGCGAATCCGAGAGTTCGACGCCGATCTGAGAAATGTCCGAGCCAATCGGTCCCATCGAAAACGGCACTACATACATGGTACGACCTCGCATACAGCCTTTGAACAACCGTTTCATCCGTCGACGCATCTCGCGCGGCTCCTCCCAGTTGTTGGTCGGGCCGGCACCCTCACGATCCTGACTGCAGATAAAAGTGCGCTTTTCGACACGGGCGACATCACGAGGGTCTGAACGGAATAAGTAACTACCGGGACGTTTCTCCTCGTTCAGTTTGACGCACATTCCCGACGCGCACATTTCCGAGAAAAGGCGATCCGCCTCTTCCTGACTTCCGTCACACCAATAGACCGCCTGCGGCTCACACAGTTCGACCATTTTTCCCACCCACTTGAGCAGGGCAGCATGTTTACAATTTGGGTTCAAAAAACTAGGAACTGACATATGTGAATTTTGCGAAACAGGGTACTCACTCCTTAATCGGAGCATAGGACCCGCTGTTAAAGTAGAATCTATTCTCAAGAGCCACCGACAATCCAAACTCTACTTTGATTCACCATAATCATAAGTTTTCCTTAAATAAATTCTTTACAGTATTCGTGAAACTAATTCTATTAAGTAAGAAATAAATCACTGCTAATCGACTGAATTGACCAGCAAAGGCTCTCATTTCTATCAACCGTTTCAATCTGCTATGAACCAAGCCACCGCATTCGGAATCGATCCTGAAAAAGACAATGGATACGCTCAATCTGAGCATATTAAAGAATACACTGATTTGAAGCTCGAGGCTCTAGGACTTCGAACCATGAATGAAGACCCAGCCGCATTTTCTGGAATTGCGAGCCCCCTGATTCGCAATTTTCAAGAAAAGACTCGTCTTCTCGCAGACTATCTACCGCCGGTGGACGCGCGCATTCAGGCATTTATTCAAGATACCTTTGCGGATGTCCACGACGGCAAAGAACTCCACCTACCCTCTCACACATTCAACTTAGATCAACATGGGATGGCGCGCCTGGTATCGCTCCCGGAAGTTGGCGACACCTTCGAATCCCCAATCATGACGAGCTATCGCGTTCAACAAGGGGTGCTGCACAACCCCCTCAGCGACCGCCGCACCACCAAAGGCGTATTCCACGTCTGCGAAGACGGATTGCCGATCGCCGACGACAAAAAGGCGGTGCCCCGCAAAGCCGTTGCCGGACTCCTAGCTCGAGCGCTCAGACCTCCTAAGGAAATTGCGCAACTACCCTACCTTTCCAACCAGGATGATTCTCCTCCAGTCTGGGTATCCCTCTTACTTCGCCCGATTGTCTGTCCTGAAGTGCCAGGATTTATCGAACAAAAACGGATGGAAGTCCGATTCTTCGCTCCTGGCACCCTAGTATCCAATTTGGATTTCGTAGAGTCCATCTTCGGCAACGCGGGTGATCCGACTCTGACGGAGAATGATGCCGGACTCGATATCAAGGGTTGGACCGGGACATCCGGCTGCGTCATCCTGGCCCCCCATCTTAACACGACGACTAAAAAAGAGCTAGGCCTGCCTCATATCTCCGAAGCCACCGAACGCCAAAAACGCGACGGCATGTGTTGGGAACATGATGACGAGCTGTACAATGAAGGCGGTGCCTTCAAAGTCACTATTCGCGATCAACAAGGCATCGTGGTGACTCTGATCTCAGACAGTTATTTCGGCTACTGCAAGAAAGAGGTGAAAACGCAAATTGGCTACTCTGCGAATCTCATGGGTATTAGTGAGGAGGAGCATGCCGGCGGCGCCCTCGTTTATTCCTCCTATGACCTTGGGGAAGATTTCCAGTTCGGACACTATTTCGACTCGGTAGAACACACCTTTGCGGAGGTCATCAGAAACTGTGAGGGTCTAATCGACGTCAAAGACAAAGGCTACGCGATAGACAAAAGGTACCCAGATATTTGGTATGTCCCAGAAGATGTTCGCATCTCATTGCCAGACCAAAAAGTTGAGTGGACTTGTAAAGGCAAGACAATCACTAAGCGTCTCGCTCCACAGACCACCTACGTATTGCCATCTGGATACAAAGTGGAAATGGTGAAACCTGCGAAAGGTCGCCGCTGGCGCCTGAAGGGCACGGTATCCGAGGGACTTTTCTGTCACAAACCTTGCACCGTTTCCGGTGGAGGGAAGTCCGAAATTTCAAAGTCGATATCCGATGCGATTATCAGCGGACCCGTTTATATAAAAGACTACCAAGACGACTTCGCACAGGTAGACATGATTTTCAAACGGGATGTCAGTGATCGCTTCAGCCCAGTGGCAAATCGATCTCCCGACCCGCGCCCCTTTCTCGACGATGAACGGTCTCTAGGATCCGTCATTAAATTGCTCACCCCGTCTCCCATCTACACAGAAAAATACAATGCTTGGCTCGATACCATCCCACAACATATCAAAGACCTAGCGTTTGTCATTAAACGCTTTTATCGAAAGGATTGGGGGGATCACTGGCAAGAGCGATTCAGCGTGGATACGATTGATGGAAGACCCGGTAACGAGTTACGCTACAAGAATCAGAAGCTCATTACTCAATTCCTCCGAGTCGGCTACAATCCGGATGGCACGTGGAGGACCTTTTCACTGAGAAAAGACTTCATGCCTGCTATCAAGATCTCGCAGGAAGACGATATCAGCGGATCTGTCGTGGTTCCGAGAACCGCAGTCAAAGGAATCAACCCAGAGCAGACCAATAACTCATTCAAATTCATCGAAAACTGCGAGTCCCGCTTTTTCCAGCGTCCGGATGATGCGATCCACCGTGGATACGACGTCCAAACCGAACGCGACATGGCGGGCCCTGGTAATCTGTTCGCAAACTATGAGCCTTTGACTAAAGCCGATGCTATCGCACAAATTGAAGACCCTATTCGATTTGAGCAGTACACCCAGCCGGTTCAAGATATGATCAAGGCCTTCATCGAAGATGAAAATTCACCCGAATACTTCTGCTCCCCCGCGAATCCTCGCATGGTCGACGGCAAACCCACCAAAAACCCGCGCTACCAGCAAGTGCGGCCGGACCTACTGCGTCTACGAGAAAACTATCTCTGTGAAATGGGTACCCGGTTGAATCGCAAACTGAGCGCTGAAGACCCTGTCCACAACCCGGTGAGCGCGGTCCTTCCAGGCCGTCGAAACAATCCACCCGAACCGGCTGCCGGCATTCGCTCACTCGCCGTGTATAATCCGATCCACTACATGGAGTTACCCGAGCTGTTCATGGAGTTCATCGCGAGTATCACCGGAAAGTCCCCTTCGACAACCGGTGCCGGTTCTGAAGGTGCCATGACCAAGGCCCCATTCAACTGCCTCTGGGCTGTTCACGATTTAAATGCAGCCCTCATCTCCTTCGCAGCGACTCAATACGACGCATTCTTAACTTCAGCCGGCTGCACCGGGCCCCACTATCGAGTCGACCACGATGTGAGCTTGCTCGTCCCCGAACTCTGGAGTCGCATGCGTGCTGAAGAGAGGAACGCTGAGTATTTGATTAAAAAGGGATATATGGAGGCAGTCGAAGATTTCGAATACGAAGGTGAGATCATACCTGCTAGCCGTCTCGGCTACCGGATCACCGATTCATTTGTCAGGATATTCTTCGGACGCATCTTCAACAATCCCTCAGCAGTATTTCCCAAGGAAATACTGAAGCCCGAAATTCAGGATATGGCGATTTTCGTCGACGGCATCAAAAATATTGCGGACGCCCACCAATGGGTCGCCCAATATTACCTCAACGACGGATCCGTTGAAGAGGCCCTTCCTCCACTAAAAGCCCTCCTCTACATTATGGCTACCGGAAGTTACCAGGGCAGAGGTCTTACCGATCCAGAGATTCGCGCAATGTTCGAGCCCGAGACTATCCTCAAAAGTGATTACTATAAAGAACGCCTGCGTAACTTACAGAGTCGCGATACGCATCTAGTCGAAAAGCAAAAGATCTATATCGCAGACTACGTCGAAAAAACAGGCTTCACGCAGTTCCAAAAGACCCTCACAACTCTCGACGAAATCCAAAAGACCATCACAAGCGAAGCGTATTTAGACAGACTCCAAGGGACACTCGGTTGCGGATTTAAATATTGAAATGAGGATTCATTATCCAAATGCACATCGGGGCTCATCTGAGAGGGCGTCTACAAAGTCTGAACTTTCAACATATTTTTGTGTGTTAACTTTTAATGACACGAGCCCTGAGATGTATCGATGGATGCTTACTCAGGCAGCCAAAAATCGACCGATCTTATAAATCAACAAGGTCACAATAATCGATAAAAATGTTCCGATTATCACATACTCTGCAAAGGCTTGATCTTCCTCCATTTTTTTGAATCGTGCGAGACCCTTGATAGCGATTATGAGAGTCGCCGCAACCGCGAGATCATCCCATAAAAAGAACAATAGCAGCGTTCTCTCGAGCCCACCGATAATGCGTCCGTTTTTAGTACGGGAATCGCCTGGTTCGCCTTCGTTGGCATTCGCCAGGTGAAAACTTCTAAAGAAACAGCGAATTACGAAGTTGCTCTCTTTCAGGCATAGAAGAGTGGCGAATACAAACGCGAGCGCTTCATTATTTGTCTCGGTAAATTCTCGAGGTATAGATGCGTTCTGGGTGAATCCGAAAATCAGTCCCAACCCTACGATCATTGTCAGGCCCCGAGCCATGGAATTGGATTTGCGAGTCCATCCCTCAATCAGATAAAGCGCAAGATCGATACACAGGAGGCAAGCGAGCACCCAAACAGATTGTGCCTGAAAACCGAAGACCAGTCCACTCGCGAACGTGTGCAACAAAAACAAGCCAACAAATCGCACAGTGGTGAGGCGATTGCCTTCCGAAACGAATATGAAACGGGCTCCGAGGTATATAATGGAGTAAATCAGAAAGG
>JBCCBL010000070.1:0-10835 GCA_039034055.1 Verrucomicrobiota bacterium
ATTGGTAACCGCCAGCTTTCCGGCGAGGTCTGGGTGTGCTTTGATGAGGTCCATTTGGAGGCTTTCGGGGGCCGCGTCGACGGTGGCGCATAGGGCGCTATAAAGGGATTCCCAGGAATTGAAAGGAGTTTTCGGAAATGTTTTGCGCGGGATCCAGGGACTGTGTTCGAAGATCTCATTCAGGGTCTCAGTAAATTGATCTACGCTGAGGGTATTGAGTAATTCTATGGTGGTCATTTGGGAGGCGTGCGAATTGCTAGCGGTTCTCATTCCAATCGCCGAGGGTGGTCTGGTCGATTTGACAGGACCTCCGACGCGGCATTCTATTGATTACAATGGCAGAACTTTTCGATCAAATAAACCCCCCGCCTCGGTTGATGATGGGGCCTGGACCGATCAACGCGGATCCACGGGTCTTGCGTGCTATGTCGGCCCAACTTCTTGGACAATATGATCCAGCATTTCGCGAAAATATGCGCGAGACTCAGGTCTTGTATAGGCAGATCTTTGAGACGGGAAATGAGGCTACTCTGCTGATAGATGGAACGTCGAGATCAGCGATTGAGGCGTGCATGGTTTCTCTGATCGAGCCTGGGGACGTGGTGTTGGTTCCGGTCTTTGGAAGATTTGGCCACTTGCTTACTGAGATCTCTGAGCGCTGTGGAGCCGATGTCCGAAAGATCGAATGCGAGTGGGGTGAGGTTTTCACAGATGATCAGATTGAAGCAGCCTTGATCGAACATAAGCCCAAGCTTCTTGCGATTTGTCAGGGGGATACCTCGACCACGATGTGTCAGCCTTTGCACAGTGCGGGCAAGCTTGCCCACGAGCATGGAGCCTTGGTCTATGTCGACGCGACTGCTTCGATTGTTGGCAATCCGTTACCGGTTGATGCTTGGAAGCTGGATGCCGTTTCGGTCGGTTTGCAAAAGTGCTTGGGTGGACCTTCGGGCTCGGCCCCGATCACTTTGAGTCCGGCGGCGGTTGAAGTTGTGAAATCGCGCTGGCATGTCGAAAAGGGGATACAGCCTCCGGGTTTCGTTCCGGGCTCGGGCTCTCGTATTCGGTCGAATTATTTGGATTTGGCGCAGATTATTTCCTACTGGGAGACCGGCCTCAATCATCACACGGAAGCGACCTCGATGCTATATTGCGCCCGAGAATGTGCGCGAATCAATCTCCAGGAAGGCTTGCCGGAGGTCGTGGCACGGCACCAGTTAGGGAGCGACGCGATGGTAGCAGGTCTGCAGGCGATGGGCTTGAAACTCTTCGGCGACTTGAGTCATAAGATGTTGAACGTCACCGGGGTGTATATTCCCGAGGGCGTGCCCGGTGAGGCTCTTCGTGAGACCATGCTGGATGATTTTGGCATCGAGATCGGCACCTCATTTGGACCCTTGCATGGCAAGATTTGGCGTATTGGAAACATGGGTTACAACTGTCGTAAGGAGTATATACTTCAGACGCTAGCGGCTCTTGGTTCGACCCTCCAGATTTATGGCTACACTCCGTCGGGTGATGGGGTCAAAGCTGCTTATTCGGTCTACAAAGATGCGGGACACGTGTCAGAGTCCTAGGCCTTGGAAGAGTCCCGGCTTCTCTCATTCTGGATACGGGCGTGAGTAGACGTCCTCACGGTGATCCGATTGTTACGGAAAGTCCGGGCTTATCTCGATGTGTTCACCGGGATTCAGAGTGATCGGGCCTTCGAGAGCAGGGATCTCATCATTGAGATAAAACTCTAATTTGATCGGCTCACACGCGCTTTCGTGGCTCCATCGGTAGCTCCCGATATTCACAAATTCCATCTCTGCGCCTTGATCGAGGGATAGTCCGGGACCTTCTCCTCGGACAAAGATTTTGTCTCCGATCCCAATCAAAATACTGGCGGTGATTGAGACCGGCTCACTCGCAGTCTCCTCCTTAGGGAGCGTGGGTTTATTGATCTCCTCGGACTCATTCCGAACTTCTTCGACAGGTTCAAGCTCTTCTGATTGGGCGTCCTCTTCAGGGAGCGTCGATTCCGGTTCGGGCCAGTCAATGTCTTCGATTTCCGCAGTATCGGCTTCGGGTTCTGGAATAACCTCATCAATGAAGTCATCGTCGAGGATCGGCATCGATTGGGTATCGATCGTTTTTGGCTTTTGATCTGACACCGCGTTGTTTTCGTTCTCAGCGGCATTCTCAGTTTCAGAGACTTTTGGTGACTCGAGTGACTTGGGATGCTCTAAGGATTTCTGCGCGGGCTCGTCTGGAACTTCACCGACTGGCAAGGTTGGTTTTTGAGCGTTTTCACTGAGGGCGCGATCCAACATCGAAGTGTAGCGGCCGCTTGGGTCTGTCCAGGTTTCGAGGGTGTCCGAGTCGGGAGTTTCGGCGACGGCTGCAAGTCTTTCGGCAACACTCTGAAGCTGTTCCTCGATTCGATCGAACTGGGCGCCCAGGGTTTCGAGTTTTGCGCGAGTTTCGCCATTCGACTTGCCGGAATCTGAAGAGCTGGTCCGTAAGGCAGAGAGGGTTTGCTGGATAGAGTCGCGGTGTTCGGATAGACGGCTTTCCCAAGCCTCTACTTCCTGAGCATGAAGCGTCTCGGCGCGTTCAGCCATATCCTTGAGTCCGGTTTCGAAAACCCGGGCAACCCGTTCAATTTCAAGGAGGCGTGCGTCGAGGACTTCGAGCCTTTGATCAAACCGGTGCAGCAATCCTTCGTAGCCAGCGATGTTGAGCTTGGATGACTCAAACATCGATTTCACCTCTGCG
Source organism: Verrucomicrobiota bacterium (assembly GCA_039034055.1). Lineage (GTDB taxonomy): Bacteria > Verrucomicrobiota > Verrucomicrobiia > Opitutales > JABSRG01 > JBCCBL01. The sequence continues at coordinate 2,761 of JBCCBL010000070.1, forward strand.
TGGAGTCGATTCCAGCGCTCGAGGGCATCCTCGAGCATTTCACTTTGAGCGTGGATTCCTTTTTCTAGATCCTCGTTGCGGGCTTGCAGGTGTAGGGAAAATTCAAGGATGAAAGGCGTGACCAAGAAAATGAATCCGACGAAGAGGGTGCTAAGGCAGATCGCGATGGTCCAGACTCCGAGCGGCTTTTCCGCGATCAGGGTAATGCCGACGGCGGACAGGCTCAGTATGATATCCGTAGCGATGAACGGGGTTTTATTGAGTTTGGCAGGTTGGGAGGCTGAGGCGGAATTTTCCATAGGGCGGAAACGCTGATGACTTATGTCGCGGAGCCTAACGGATTCGTTCGATGAATCCAGCTTTTCGATAGACTTTCCCGAGAGTTTTGTAAGCGCGTTTTTGAGCCGCTTCGGCTCCGGCCTTGAGAACGCCATTTACGTAGGTTTTGTCGGCGCAGTAGGCATGGTAGCGTTCTTGTATCGGGCTTAATAGTTCTACGACGCTCTCAGCCACTTCCACTTTGAAATCGCCGTAGCCTTTTCCGATGAAACGTTGTTCAATGGCGTCGGTTGATTCGCCGGAAATGGCTCCGAGGATCGTCATTAGGTTAGTCACGCCTGGTTTGTCGTTGGCCGCTCGGATTTCAGAGCCTGAATCGGTGACCGCGCTCATTATTTTTTTCCGTATTAGTTTGGGGTTGTCGATGATGTAGATACTGGCTAAAGGATCTGGATCCGATTTGCTCATTTTCTTAGTTGGCTCTTGGAGCGACATGATACGCGACGCGCTTTTGCTGATTGCGGGCTCAGGGATAGTGAAGGTATCGCTGTATCGGTGGTTGAAGCGTTTTGCGAGATCGCGGCAAAGCTCAAGATGCTGCTTCTGATCATCTCCGGTCGGCACGACATCCGCGTTGTAGAGTAGGATGTCGGCAGCCATGAGGACGGGGTAGAACAGGAGTCCTGAGTTTACGGAGGCTTGGGCTCGTGCGCCTTCGTGGGCGAATTTCAGTTCATTTTCTTGGTCGGATACGCTGAAGCCGAGCTTCGCGGCCTTTTCCTTGAATTGTGTCATCCGCTGCAAGTCGCCAATCGGAGTGATGCAACCGAGAACCCACGCTAACTCGGTATGCCCGGTTACATGAGACTGGACAAAAATATGGCTGCGCTCGGGATCGAGGCCGCAGGCCAGGTATTGGGCAGCACAATCGAAGGTATTTTTGCGAAGCTCTGCGGGGGTGTAGTCAGAGGTAATGGCGTGCAGGTCGACCAATCCGAAGTAGCAGGTATGCCCTTCGATCATTTGAGCCCAATTGCGGATAGCTCCGAGATAGTTGCCAAGCGTGAGCTGATTGGTGGGTTGTGCACAGGTAAGGATTACGGGAGGTTCGCCGCTCATTGAGAGATTCACAGATGGGCGGACTCTATTTGCAAGTCTGGTCTTTGGCCCGTGGTATTCGCTCAGGGAGTCGATCGCTCGATTCGAGGGGATCGGTGATTAGGCGCGGTCGTACAGTTTCGCGAGGTCTCGGAGGTATTTTTGACTCTGTTTGTGTAGGGTCTGCAGTTGTTGGGTGGTTGCCCGCCACTGCCAGTTGCCAAGTGCCGCGCCGGGCGTGTTGAAACGCGCGCTTCCACCCAGGGAGAGGAGGTCTTGGAGGGGGATGATGGCGAGCTTGGACGGTGCCGCGTAGGCGGTTCGAATAAGATCCCAGCCCGCTTCTTTTCCGTTCACTCTTAAATACCGCCGAAAATGATCTTTGGTGTGGTCAGGAGCCGTCCGATACCAGCCTAAGGTGGTGTCATTATCATGTGAACCTGGATACACAACTTGGTTTGGAACCAGATTGTGCGGCAGGTGCACGTTGTCCGAACTGCCTCCAAATGCAAATTGTAGGATAGCCATGCCTGGGAACCCACTCTGGTCGCGTAATTCAATGACCTCTTTGGTGATGACTCCGAGGTCCTCGGCGATGATACGCGCTTCGGGGACGGCCTCATGAATCGCTTTGAAAAGGTCGATTCCGGGGCCCTTTACCCATTTGCCGTTACGGGCATTCTCGGCGTCCCCAGGGATCTCCCAATAGGCTTCGAATCCTCGGAAATGATCGAGGCGTATTCTATCAAAGCATTTGAAGCTGGTGCGCATGCGTTCAATCCACCAGCGATATCCTTCGGACTTGTGATTTTTCCAATCGTAGAGGGGGTTGCCCCAGTGTTGTCCGTCTTCACTGAAAAAGTCCGGAGGGACTCCGGCGACGACCTTTGGTGAACCGTCTTTTTTAAGTGAAAAGAGTTTTGGGTGGGCCCATACATCCGCAGAGTCCTGAGCGACGAATATGGGAAGGTCGCCGATGATCTTGATCCCGCGTCCGCGTGCATAGTCCTGAATGTTTCTCCATTGCAGATAGAATAAGTATTGGATGAATTTTTCTATTTCTAGCTGATCCTGAGAGGCTTGAGGCGGGAGTTTTCTTCCGCGTGCGCTTTTAGAATTACGGTAAATTGTCGGCCATTCAGTCCAGTTTGCATCATTAAAGGCCGACTTTAAGACACGGAATCTCGCGTAGTCTTCTAGCCAATACGCTGAGTCTGCGCAGAATTTCTGAAAGGAATAGGAGGTATCAATTTCTTTCGGATTGTCTAACCACCGTCTGCCTACTTTTTGGGCCAGTGGAGTTACGATCTGGTGTATGTCGGCGTAGCGTGTCCTATTAGCTGGGAGGCGAGCTAGGGGTTCTATTTCACTCAGTTGAACGAGGCCGATTGATACAAAATCTTGCCAGTCGATGAAATAGGGATTGCCGGCAAACGCGCTGAATGAGGAGTAGGGAGAATCGCCGTATCCGGTTGGGCCGATCGGGCAGATCTGCCAAGAGGACATTCCGCAATCACTGAGCAGGTCTAGAAACGCTTTTGTGCTATTTCCTAGATTACCAATTCCATGGCGACTGGGTAGCGCGGATACATGGGCAAGGCAGCCGACGCTCCGATCATTCAACCAGTTAAATAGTGGCTTCTGCAGCATACAGGGTTGAGAAAAATCACTCGACTTCGAAGCTGCGATAACAAAGTGAGCACCGGCCTTAATTATTTAGACCTATGTCGTGGCCTGTCCCACACAGCTCATCATCCGAGAAATGAGGTCTTCTTGGGTGAATGGCTTATTTAAATAGTTCGCCGCTCCGGCTTTGATGAAGTCCATCACCAATGCTGGATCCGCATCTGAGGTGAGCATCATCACCGGTATGTTCCCGGTCTTCTTATCTGCCTTAATGCGCTTGAGGATCTGTAGACCATCTGCACCTGGCAGATTGAAATCGAGAATCACCAAATTAATGTCTTCGCAGAATTCTTCTAAGATGTCCAAACCGGTCTGGCCATCTGATGCGTGCAATACTTCGACTTCGATTACCGAAGCTGCGGAGCTTACGATTTGATATAGTGTGTGAGAATCGTCTATGTGTAGGGCCTTTTTCATTTTTAATCCTTAAAGTAGAAGCTTGGTGGTTTTCCTGGGCGGTTTTTAAGACTGGTTTTAAGTCCGATGATGCTCTCAGTGGCTCCTAGAATTAGGACGCCCCCTGGATTGAGCGATTCCTCCAGGCGGTAGAGGAGGTCTTGGCGAAATTGCTTTGAAAAATAGATCGTCACATTTCTGCATAAAATCATATCGAATTTTCCTAATTGTCCCAAAGGTGATTGGAGGTTCCGGGTATCGAATTTGACGCGGTTCTTGATTTCTCGTTTTATTGACGAGAATAGGCGGTCTTTATCAAAATATTGGTTCTTATATTCTTCGGCCAAACCTCGAGACATTTCCAAACGCGAGTAGCGTCCTCTTTTGGCGACATCTAATATATTTTTTGAAACATCGGTCGCAAGCATTTCAGTCGCTAGGACTTTGTCGCGAAGGCTTGGGTTTCTTTTTGAGATCTTATCGAGCAACATGGCCAATGAGTAGATTTCCTGCCCTGAGGAGGCTGCCGCTGACCAAATACGTTTTTTCGCACTACCGGATTCTAGGAATTCTTTGAGGAACGAATCCTCCAGGTGTTTCCAGATACTCGGATCTCGGAACCAGAGCGTTTCATTGGTTGTGATCGCGTCAATGATTTCGTCTTTGAGGGCTGCCGTCACTGAAGTCTTTAGCTTTTTGACGAGTTCCTCAAAGGACTGACAATGAAGCTTAATAAGGATCGGAGCAAAGCGCGTTTCGACAAGGTAGGCTTTTGAGTCACCAAGAGCTATGCCACAGTTTCGTTCAATCCAATCTACAAGCTCCTTGTAGGTTTCTTTGGATACACGTTGACTATTTGTGGGCGTTACTGGGGTGGCAGTATTCACTTTAAATTCCTTTTTTTAGGCAACGGTACGGGCTCCGTAGTGGGAATTCCTTACCAATTGTCCGAGACGTTGATGAATATTATTTAGGGGAAGCGATTCGTCTGACAAGCCGGCTTCGTCGACGGCACGCGGCATTCCGTAAACGACGCAGGATTCTGCATCCTGAGTGATGGAATATGCGCGGATACTCCTGGAGGCTAAGATTTCTTTCACACCGTTGGCGCCGTCGGAGCCCATGCCAGTCAGTATCGTGGATACCACTTTGATATCACGTAATTTCGCGACACTTGAATAGAGGACATCGACCGCCGGTCGACATGAATTCACGGGAGGCCCATCGGTATATTTGAGGGAAAACTTACCAAAGTCTTTTTTCTCAGATATGACGAGGTGCTTTCCGCCTTTGGAAATATATATGTTCCCTTTTTCGGCGATTTCGCCTTCTTCCGCTTCTTTCACGATGAGGCTACAAGCATTGTCCAATTGTCTCGCTAAAGCTTGTGTGAACCCTTCCGGCATGTGTTGCACAATTATAATCGGGGCTCCGAAGTCTTTTGGTAAGAGAGGCAGGAGTTTTTGTAAGGAGTTTGGACCGCCTGTTGAGACACCGATTAGCACAAGGTCGGCATTGAATTGCCCCATTTTGGCCTGAGATCGGATGGAGGTTCGATCGGCTGTGATCGGTGCGCTTTTTCTGCTGGATTCGGTAGACTTGGCAGACCTGCTGAGATTTCCAGTCCCACTTGACTGGGTTCCGGAGCTGGGGCGGGTCGCTGAGCGAGGATTTGCTAAGAGGTAACCTTTGATTGAGTCGGCAATCGAAGACAGGTTTTCCTGCATGCTTCCGTTTTTAGGCTTCGCAATGAAGTCCATCGCACCGGCGCTTAGTGCCTCCATGGTAGTGGAAGCTTCACGCGTCGATACACCACTGACCACGACAATGGCTTGCTTGGGCTTTATTTTTAAAATCTCCCGTGTGACGGTTATACCGTCCATAACGGGCATCACCATATCGCAAACGACTAGCTCAAAGTCGTCTTTTGTGATCAATTTCAGGGCGTCTTGGCCACCGGTAGCCAGGACCACGTTTCCGACTTCAGGCAAGGTCTTCGTGGCTTGTTCGAATATGCGCCTATAGATCGGTGAATCATCGATCACTAAGACTCTGTTACCTGTTTGCAGCATTGTGTTTAGGCTTGGAGTAGAGCGGCGTGTGCCGGATTCACTTCGCGAGATTTCATGATACGCTCGATCGTTTCTCGGAGGCCTTCTTTATCGAGTTTCGTTTCGTATGCATCTACCCCGGATTCATATCCAAGTTCAGAGTGGCTTTTCCCGGAAAGTGCGGTGAGGGCTATAATCGGAATGTCTTTGAGGCGACCACTGGCGCGGATTTGTGCGGTCAACTCGAAACCGTTCATGAGTGGCATTTCGATGTCCGTGACAAGGAGGTCAAAATCTTCTTTTTCCAGGCGCTCGAAGGCCTCTCTGCCATTTTGAACGACCGTGACGCTCTGCGCGAATTCGCGTAAGTAATTTCCGACGACAGCCTGGAAGAAATGGGTATCCTCTGCGAGTAGGATCTTGCATTCGTTGAGGTCTGGGCTGGCCTGAGAAAATGCGTATGCGATCGGGTCCGCACGTTCCAATATATCGTAGATGTCGACAAACAGTGTCAGCTCATTGTCGATAATCGCAGAGCCAATTGCGCCCTCGGTTCGAACGCTGTCAGTATCTAATCTAACCCGGGTCGATACCGCATCCTCGACCTCCGAGACGAGTATGCCGATCGGCTTACAAACGAGCTTCGGAATGATGAGGGTGTAGTTTTCGATTTCCTCAGAGTAAGGTGTTATGTTTACATAGTCCTCGAGTCGAATGACTCGCAGTGAGGTATCGCGATGCTTGATAAACTCGTTGTCTCCAATGCGCTCGAGCTGGGATTTGCTGATCCGTTCGATTCTTGATACAAGGGGGAGTGAAATTGCGAAGCGTTCGCTCGGGTGGTTGCGGAAAGCAAGTATCTGCTGGATCGCTTCTCCCGATTCTGCTTCCGCATCCTCCTCTTCGTCGGCGAAGTCTTGGCTTTCGATAGATGCGAGGTTGGCGATGCCTTGAATGTCAAGAATCATGGCGACCGATCCGTCTCCCATAATCGTCGCGCCTGAGTAGCAGTGGGCGGTTTTAATATGATTGCTGAGGGGCTTCACAACAATTTCTTCAGAGTCGTGAAGACCGTCAACGACGAGCCCAAACTGAGATTTCTCTAGATTTAGGATTACGATGTAGGAATTTTCGGGAATGAATTCGCGGGCACGGCTATTCATGAAACGCCCGTTGGGAGCCGTAGAAAATACTTGTGCGAGTGAAACGATCGGGATCAAACGTCCTCGAAGTCTGAATACCGGACTGCCGTGGATAAACTCGATTTGATGTTGTCCCTGAAGGTGAACAATCTCTTCCAGGTTGACTTGGGGAACCGCGAATCTTCCGCCTTTGGAAGCCACAATCATCGATGGGACGATGGCCAATGTCAATGGAAGCGTCAGGGCAAATCGAGTTCCGGTCCCCGGTTGGCTTGTGAGTTCGACCGAACCTCCGAGGCCCTCGATATTAGTTCTAACGACATCCATGCCAACACCGCGACCGGAGACATCGCTGATTTCCTCGGCAGTAGAGAAACCCGGTGCGAAGATGAGCATGGCCGCCTGCTGGTCGTGGATGGAGTCTGCTTCCTCTTGCGAGATGACACCTTTTTCGACAGCTTTGCCCTTAATTTTATTTGGGTCAATGCCTTGGCCGTCGTCGATGATTTCGATCAATACTTTATCCCCTGCGTGGCTAGCTCTTAGTTGAACACGTCCTTGAGGATTTTTCCCATTTGCTTTCCGGACTTCGGGGGTTTCGACACCGTGGTCCGCGCAATTCCGAATCATGTGAGTGAGGGGATCTGAAAGCCCTTCAATGATCGATTTGTCGAGTTCAACCTCTTCTCCAGAAATCTCGAGAGTGATCTCTTTTCCGAGTTTTGATGAGAGATCGCGAATGATCCGAGTGAATTTACTAAAGAGGATACCTACAGGCTGTAGGCGGGTCTGCATGACTTTTTCTTGCAGGTCCGATGTAATGTAGCTGATGCTATGGACTGCCTTGCTGAGGCCTGGGTTTTCGCTTTTGTTTTCCTCAGCGAGCCTTATTAATTGATTGCGGCTCAGGACCATCTCGCCCGCTAGATTCATCAGATCGTCTAAGACGGTCACTGAAACACGAATGGTTTCATCCACTTTGCGCGCGGGTCCTTTGGCTGGTGGGCCTGCTTTGGCGGGAGCGGGTTTTGCGGGTTCTTTCGCTTTTGGTTTTTCCGCTTTTGGGGCTTCTTTCTTAGATTCTGGAGTGCGCTTAGGAAAGGGTGGCGTGGTTACATCTTTTAGTGATTCGACATCGACGCTTTTGGACTCCTCTTCGTTTACGACTTCGGTGGAAGCACTTTCGCTGGACTCCGCTTCAGGCTGCTCGGTGGGCTGTTCATTTTCGACGATAGCGTCAATATACTCCCTGATGGTATCGCTCTCGATCTGATTGACCTGCTCGGCTGGAACGTCAAAGATTTCCTTGGCCAGGTCGGGAACCATTACGGTTGAGAAAAAGAAACTGAAAATGGGATCTGCGGAACCTACATCATCCAATCCAGTGATTTCTGAGATGTCGGTGCGCGAGTCGATGAACTCC
>JBCCBL010000071.1:0-10786 GCA_039034055.1 Verrucomicrobiota bacterium
AAGGCTGTCGCGGTGTTGAAATGGCTTTGCACCCCCCGCGCCGCTTGCATCGTGATGAGGGTGGTCTCGAGGGACCCTCCGATGCCGACGATCGTTCTAATTTTGTTGAATTTAGAAACCGTCTTGGGAGTCCCAAACACACGAAGGATCCATTCGAGGGTTAAATTATAGATGGCGACGCTCGCGAAAAATTTGATCGGTTTCAGCCATCGTGGTTCTCCGTTGATGAGGGTCTGATCGACAAGAGCCAGAACGATCAAAATGGGAAGGCATACGAGGCAAAATAATATAGAAAAATCCCAGAGGATAGTGGATTCCTCGAGGCTGTTTCTCCGCTGGAATATTGAGGGACTGCGTTTTCGGGCCGGTATTCGCTCGCTTTTGGACACTGGCCCGGAAGGAATCCGCAGAATTCCAAATTGCAAGGACCCAAGCGCCTAGTTCTACTGGGTCAGAGGGTCTCTACGGCTTGTTTAAACTACGAATGGGCACGAATCCACACAAAGAAATAAACGATTCGTGTAAATTCGTGTGCATTCGTGGTTCATTTTTAGAGCGTTTGGAGGAACGGGTCTTGGTCTTCTAGTTCACATTCAAGGCTTGCGTCTGAAAAGACGAGGATACATCCCTTTCATTAATGCAAAATAATAAACTCGGTTGGCTCCTCCTCACTCGTGTGAAAGCACGCGATGCGGGTCAGTCGTAACTGGATATAAAGGATACGGAGGCCCATTTCTCAAGCCTCCGACGTAGACCCGATTATTTGCAGGAGAGGCGTGGAGCTGGGTTTCCAAAAAGGAAACAATGACAGAACTAACAGAACCTCCTCGTGATCGTGTAAGGCTGGGTATCCCCCTAGCGCTGGCATCGATTTTCTGCTTTTCAGCGACTTCCTTGCTTTTAAGTTTCGCTAACACAGCCTATGGCGTGGACGGCTGGGTGGCTGCTGCGTATCGTGGGGCGTTCGGGCTTGTCGCTGTTTTCATGATACAGTCTAGGCTCGGTAGACCTCATTTGAGCCATATATTCACCAATCGTTTGCTGTTCCTTCGAGGGCTACTGGGAGGGATTGCAATTCCGATTTTTTATATCTCTATCATGGAATTAGGTGCGGGTCGGGCCGGAATGATTACCGGATCTTATCCACTCTTTGCGGCCGTGTTTGCGATGCTTTTGATCAAAGAACGCCTGCAATGGACGTATCTGGTTTACATTACAATCGCGATACTTGGATTGTTGGGCATATTCTCGGATCAAGGCATCGGTGAAGCGAAGCTTTTTTATGATATAGTCGCGATGATGGGAGCCAGTGCGGCGGGGCTGGGGGTAGTCCTCATTCGGCACCTGCGTCACACTGAGAATACCTCGAGTATTTTTGCATCGCAATGTGTCTTTACTCTGACTTTTGGGCTCTCGGTTGCGGGGACGGATGTTTTGATCGAAGACCCGCGCGCCCTGGGCCTCACGGTGCTCGCGGCGATTACGGTCATTGGCGGACAGCTCTGCATCACGGAATCATTCCGTCACATTACGGTGGCCAAAGGGTCCACCTTGCAGATGCTCACCCCGGTAACCACCTGTGTGCTGAGTGCCTTATTGTTGGGGGAGCATTTCAGTGGCCTTGAGTTGCTCGGTGGTGGGGCAATCCTCTTCGCAAGCTATCAAATCGTCCGCTTAAAGTCTCGGTGAGGCGACCTGCGCGCGGGTGCTCCGAAAGAGTTACCCGTTTTCAGCCGAAGCCTGCGCGATTTTGCCGCGGGCTTCTTGTATCGCCCGCTTTAGGTTTTTGAGAAATTCAATTTCTTTGGGCGCTTCGACGCCTTGCGCTTCGATTCGGGCGACGTAGGCTTCGGCTTGATTTACGATATCACTGAGAGTGTCGGTTTGCTCAAGTTCGATCAGAGGATCATCCAGCTCGGCGACCAGATATTCGATCATGCCCTGGGCTCTTTGCTTTTGCATTTCGGCTTCGCGTTCGTCTTCTTGTATTTGCAGGGTGTCTTGGAAAATCAATATTGCCATGATCACCGAAACCACGGTGCCGATCCCGATGAATGACCAAAAGACTTTGAGAATACGTTCGTTTCGGGCTTGGATGGCATCGGCGTGATCTCGACTCATCGAGATGAAAAATTCGATCAATTCGTTGGGGCGTGGGTAGTGCGCATCCGCATCAATTAACCAATTTTCGGCATCCGAGAGGGCCTTGCCTCGCAGGAGTAGGTCTTTTTGTTTGTTTCCCGAGAGCCAGGTGTCCGCTAGTTTATCGTAACTGCGGAGTGTCTCGAGGTGTTCATAGTCAGTTTTGATCGAGCGGAGCATCCGCTCTATGCGCTTGGTGCGCGTCGAAGGGTCCCAGAGTTCCAACCATTGTATCGAGTTTATGGATCCTGGGATTTGCGAGAAGTCGAGGGCGCTTTCCAGGATAATCGGTAGAATTCTAACTTCGTTCTGCAGCGCATAGTCTATAGCTTTGTGGATACGCGAATTGGTCAAGCTTCGGTTTGATATTAAGATAATGACCAAATCTATGGCCGTTACGGTTTCTGAAAAAACCGGGTTCTCGCGGTCTTCCGAAACCAGAATCCCAGAGTCAGTTTGGAGGGCATGTAGAGTCTCTTGGATTTCCGCAGTTTTTTCGGTGACAATGGGTACCCAAACGCGGTTTTTATGGGTGCTCATTAATCCACCTCTCTAAGGTATCGATATAGACATCGTAGCACTCGTTTTCGATGAGAAATTTGTGTATTTCCTCCTGTGTCGCTGGCTCGATATCGAGGCGTTTCAGAGCACGGTAGTAGGCTGTGAGTTGGCGTGACTCTCGGATGTCTAGGTTTTGCAGATTGGTGATATCGCGGAGAATTTCTAGATTCTGAGCTGCCAGGTCGTTCCAGCCAAGTCTATCAGAGAGCACAATTATTTGGAATGCTCCCTCAGTGATTCTCTGTCTATTGTAGGGTCCTAAATCAGAATTTGCTGCAAATGATTTGAGCGATTCAGTCTTATGAATCCATACATTTGTATTGAATTTATTATGGTATAACAAGTGCTCGATCCCAATCAGCGTGTCCAAGGTAATCCGAGGAGATGTCTCATGGTTTTGATTTTCGGTGAATCTGAGTTTTGTTTTCTCACCAAAAAGTTTCTCAAAGGCTTCCCTGTCTCCCTGAAGTCGGTAAAAGACAAGGGTGCAATAGAATGCATGCTTGAAGTCGAATTCGAAGAAATCCACGTCGGGACTCTTCTTTTCGAGTCGTTGGTAGTCATTCATCAGTTCAGTGAATAATTCTTCGACTCGGTCATATTCGCCTGAATAAAGTTGAGCCTCTGCGGTTATCTTGTTCAGAGCGTTGAGAGCGATTCGGTAATTAAAATCCTCTTCGGCCTTGTTCCATTGAAATGATCGTGATCGTTCAATGATGGCGGAGTAGTTTGATTTGAGGCTTTCGAAGTTGGAGACCTGACAGAGGAGATCAATGATTAGAGACTCTTGATCTACGGATCGAAATTCGAGCCGGCTATTGTAGTCCAAGATTTCACGTTCTAAGGGATATATGTCTTTTCGATCGGATCCATTTATCGCTAAAATCAAGAGATTGTACACGCTGTTCAGGTATTCATATTCCCACTCACTGGATCGAAATCGATTTTCATACATAATTCTGTGGAACTCTTCCCAGTTATTTCTGGCTGCATCAATTCCGAATCGATGATGCTTCGCTTCGCCCAACCAAAATATTGTAAATGATCGGTTCCAGATCATTTCGAGGTCATCCGGGTATTTCTCTAGGGCCTTATCATCTGTTAATAGACTGCGCTCTAAAATAACCTGAGCTTTCTCAGTTTGTTTTCTCAAGAGGTTTATATCGCCAAGAAAGTGACCAATTCGGCTGTTGAATATGTGGTCCTCTCTATCGAAGTTTCGGCTATTCGAATAGTCGAAGAATCCGCTTATTCTGTTTATCGCGTTAGAAAGGAGTGCAAAGTTCCCTCCTCGTTGGAAGGTCTCTGATAGATCACCGGTCATATACTCGAGCAATTCTCGAGCCTCATGCTTGTTCGCTAGCGCGGTGTCGCGGGTCTCGATAGAGACCTTGTTATAGTTGAAGGTTACCAGGGTGAGCGCCACAACGATAGTGAAAATCGCAATATATGCGATGGATCTAATTCGAGTCTTGTTTTTCTCCGTGACTGCAAGCGTCTCTTGATGGATTACAGATGTTTCTAAAAATTTTGGAATTGGTGAGGTGTCGTGTAGATACTCCTCTTCGAACTCTCGAAATAGAGTTTGCGCGTGACGCAGGGGTTGGCCGGTAATCAGGAGATCCTCGGGCTGTTGCTGGGCATCCCAATTGAATGCTCTTTCTGCTAATTCTTGACGTTGGATTAAGTGTTTCGATTCGTTCGCAACAATCAAAGCAATACGTGAGGTAAGTTCCTCGGGTTCCAATCGGTATGGGAGTCTCAAGACATCCCATTTGTCGAATAGAGAAGAGTCTTCGAGACACAGGTCGATGACAATGATCCGCATGCCAAACTCGCGGGCACGCGATAGCTCGAATTGGCACATTTCCGAGGCCTCTGAATGACGACTCTTCAAATATATGAAGATATGTTTTGTAAGAATCGCTCTTCTTATTTCCTCCATCCAGTCTCGCGTTGGTTCGATGCCTTCGAGGTCGATCCATACCTTGAGACCCCCCTTATGAGTGAAGCTTCGGTGGAGGTCCTGTGCGGCTAGGATGTCCTTGCGCGAGTATGATAAAAATAGCTCACAATCGTTTTGGTTGGATTGTGGAGGATCGTGCATGGACGACAGACGCTGCTATGCGGGGGGCTGTCAGTAAATAAAAAAGTGCGAACGCCGAGGCGATCGCACTTAGAATAAAAAACGCGTGCTACTTGAGAGCACATGTTTTGTAAATGAGGACTGGCTTTAGTTGCCTGTTATGACGCGCCCCCTCGGATCCAAGACACCGGAACGTCCCCCGGCAGCCGCGTTTCCGGTAATGCGAATATCATATTCGAAATCGAGTCCAGCCCATCCGCTAGGGATTCCCGGAATGATGATACGCGTGTCTTGGACTTCGGTTTCTCCAGTACCATTTAGAGGTATGAGGTTTCCGGTTTGGTTTTGAATCCGATAAACGAAATCTGGATCGATTGGGTCAATCGAGATGGTGTAATCGGTTAGGTTGCCAGTGGAGGCTGGGGACATCCAATTTTGCGGATCCGGACCCCAGGTGAAGTTCAGGATGAAGGTGTGCTCCTCACCGGGGGTATCGATCTGGATAGCGAATCCGTTGTCAACGGTTGGATGGAGTTCAGTGCCATCGTCACTGAAGTATACTTTGATGTTTTGGATATGTTGGGCCATAGGATAGAGGTGTGTGTGTTTTTAGCTAAGTTAATCGAAGCTAATAGGTTAGGAAAGCTAGACGCTCCCTAGCCGGGTCATTTTCCAGAAATTCAAACTTTTTTTTAATAGAGTTTTGATGGATGTTTTTGATACACGATTATCAAAATATGGTAGGATAAAATAACCCTATGAATTCTAGTCGTTTCAATGAGATTTCGAATACGAAAAAATAAGGGACGTGTTTAAATCTGTTGACAGAATTAGCAGTCGCTTATTTCGGGGGTCGGATTCCCATGGCCACGCCGGACGGATTGGGGGGCGTTGAATTTTGCCCTGATTTGTCGGTCGCGCAGTACGCTAGTTCTACTTGTTAAAATGAATTAGAAGACCAAGAGACCCGTTCCTGCAAACGCTCAAAATGAACCACGAATACACACGAATTTGCACGAATCGTTTATTTCTTCGTGCGGATTCGTGCCCATTCGTGGTTAAAAGAAGCCTTAGAGCCCCTTTGACCCAGTAGAACTAGTCAATGTAGACGACGCATCCGGTGACGTCGCAGAAATGGGGGGCGCCGTGGATTTTTGCTTCGGATAGCAGTTCGTTTGAAACTTTGAGATGGCTGCGTTTGCAGACGCCGCCCTCGATTGGGGCGACATACGGGGGGCGGTTTTTTAGGTTGGTCTTGGCTTGCTGGTAAGCGCGTAGGAATTTTTCGGAAACGGGTTCTCGGGATTCTTGGTAGCGGGTTTCGGCCTCCTGGAGTTCTTCTTGCAGGGCGGCTTGCGCTTCTTTTGCCAGTTTGATCTGAGTGACCAGGGTGGCAATCTCATCGTCGAAGGTGCCTTCGATGGCTTTGAGACGCTCGGATTCGACGTCGATCTGTTCCATAACTTCAAGCTCTTCGGTTTCTAGATCACCGATTTTTGCTTGAGTGGTATCGATTTCGTGGGTGAGGGCTTGGTACTCCTCATTTTTTTTAACCGAAAGTTGCTGGTTTTTGTATTTGGTAACCTGGGCCTCGTTGCTAGCAATTTCGTTTTCGAGTGTTTTGCGTTGGGCTTCGAGGCTCCGAAGGGTTTGTTTGGCTTGGTCGAATTGATCCCGAGCCGCCTGTTTTTTGCGTTCGATTTCTTGGATTTTCAGAGGCACTGCAGCGAGTTCCTTGTCGATCTCGTCTCGCTTGAGTTCGCGAGCTTGCAGTGTGAGCAGCTTTTGCACTTCGGGGTCGATCATTAGGAACCCAAGGTTGAAACGCGGTCGGGGGATGACAACTGGAAAACCCGCCGCCGGCATGATTTTTGCAAATGGCAGTGGAAATTCGCACCGTTGACACCGGTTTTCGAACCTCCATACTCCGCCGCTTCATGGATACCATAGCCGCCTTTTCCCTTGAATTCGAGAAACCGATCCGCGATTTGATTGAGCAATTGGATCGGCTTGTTCAGATCTCTCAGGAGAACGAAATCGATGTTTCTTTGGAGATTCAGGCCATCGAGCGCAAAATCGAAGATACTAAGAAGGAGGTCTACGGAAACATGGACCCCTGGCAGCGGGTGCAGATGGCTCGCCATACTCAACGTCCGTATTCCCTAGACTATATTGGGGCCTTGTTTGAGGATTTCCAGGAGCTTCATGGAGATCGTCGTTTTCGGGATGATGCGGCAATTGTCGGGGGTTTGGCGCAGTTTGAGGGGCAGTCGGTCATGGTGATCGGCCAGCAAAAGGGACGGAACACCAAGGATAACCTCTTGCGTAATTTTGGGTGTGCCAATCCAGAGGGTTATCGGAAGGCCCTTCGCCTGATGAAGCTCGCGGAGAAGTTTCAGCTTCCGGTCATTACTTTTATTGATACCCCGGGTGCCTACCCTGGAATTGGCGCTGAGGAGCGTCATGTTGCCGAGGCGATCGCGTTGAATATTATGGAAATGAGTGCTTTAAAAACGCCTATAATTTCCGTCGTGATCGGAGAAGGTGGCTCAGGGGGTGCGCTCGGAATGGCAGTGGCCGACGTTGTGCTGGTTCTCGAAAATGCATGGTATTCGGTAATTTCACCCGAGGGATGCGCGGCGATTTTGTGGAAGGACCGAGCTAAGGCAAAAGATGCTGCCTCCGCTCTTAAAGTCAGCGCGCAGCACGTGAAGGAATTCGAAATCGCTGATGCAATTATTCCAGAGCCGCTTGGCGGTGCTCACCATGATCCACAGTCCGTTTTTGACGCACTTCGCAAACGCCTAAATTCTGACTTGAAGGCGCTGCAGCGTAAAAAGGTGAACACACTGCTGGATCATCGTTACAAGCGTTATCGGAAGCTCGGACCTTATGCAGAGGCAGGCGTTTGAGGATCTTTGTGCGTTTGGCGCAAGGTGTTCATTCTTCAAAGATTTTTGCCCATCCTGCTTAGCTGCGGCGTGAGCGTTTGCCTAAAACTTGTCGTAGATGACCACTTTTTCGTCGCTGAGGCGGGCACCACGGTCCCAGGCTGGTTTGGAGAGTTTCCCGACTGGGATCATGAAGCTGATGATGGTGTCGCTGGGAAGGTTTACCAGTTCTGCAACTTTGGCTCCGTCGAATCCGATCATTGGGCAGGAGTCGTAGCCGAGGCCTTTAGCGGCGAGCATGAGAGTCATCCCCGCGAGGGCTGAGGATCGGACGGCTTCATCGCGAATGAGTTGATCATTTCCGTCGTAAAATGGTTTGAGCATTGGGCCGAGGATTTCTTGAACCTCCTGGGGAGCGTGTCCCCAGTAGAGGCCCGGATCTTCTGCGTGAGCGGTGAGGTCGGCACACATGAGGAAGAGGACACTGGCGTCGGTGACTTGAGCTTGGTCCCAGGCTGCGGCTCGAATCTCGCCGCGTAATTCCGGGTCACGGATTACGAGGAGTCGATAATTTTGCATATTGAAGGATGACGGAGCGAGCTTGGTGAGGCGGATAAGCTCGGCCAGATCTGATTCCGGCATGGAGTGATCAGGATCATAGTGTTTGATAGAGCGGCGCTCTTCGATGGCTTCAATTACGTTCATAATTTCGTATTAGATTTTTGTGACATTTTTATCGATCAATGAATAAAGGCGCACTTGATCGATCAATAATTAGGTTGTCGCTCTGGCGTCGGAGTATATTCGTCTTTGATTTTTAGATACAAATTATTTTCCAGTATGGAGTAGGTGGAATGCTCCAGATTGTTCAAGTGCGCGGCGTTGTTCTCGCTGTGTGGTTATCGGACTTCGAGGCGTGTGAGAGAATATTTTATATGTCTCTGAGATCCTTCAGTTTTGGATTCATTCCCGAGTGAGCCAATATTTTTGATTTTACCTGCTTGTTTCCGACGATGCGAAGTCCGCCAGACTTAGGGGCGGTCATTTTGTTGGTCTGAGGTGGCTATGATTCCG
The DNA here is from genome assembly GCA_039034055.1 of Verrucomicrobiota bacterium. GTDB lineage: Bacteria > Verrucomicrobiota > Verrucomicrobiia > Opitutales > JABSRG01 > JBCCBL01. Next base: position 8,755 of record JBCCBL010000071.1, read on the forward strand.
ATTGGATCGTTGGCCAGGATTATCGCGCCAGGTCGCTCCGGCTCAGGATGCGGATACCGCATGATTGCAAAACGGCCGTGGCGATATCGGAATCTTCTAGACGCATTGCGAAGGCGGTGCTTCCACTCGGGCGCGCTAGGAATGGATAAATGTAGTGTAAGTTCACTTCGGCCTGGACGAGAGCGCAGGTGACTTTGTGGATGTCTGAGAGCATGTTCACCTCCACCGCAACCATCTCGACTTCGTTGAAGGTGAACTTGTTGTCCTTCAAAATCTGGCGAGCATCTTCGTGATAATCGGCAATAAGTCGGATGATCGAGCTGTCAGTCGTGTCGAGGACGGTCATCGCAAGGATGTGGAGATTGGCGTGAGTGAGCGCTCCAATGAGGTCGTTCAGTCTCCCAACCTTGTTATCGGCATAGACCGAAAATTGTAGGATCTGATTTTGGGTCGAGTCTTTTCGGATGCTGGTTGAAATCGCCACGAGTGATTATTTTCTAAAAGAGCCTGATCTTGAATAATTTAGGAGATGCTGGCAATGCTCTATAGTATCTTAAAACGGCATCAGGCATGGGTTGATTAATGTGTCTGCAGGGTTACGAAATTTACAAGCTAGTGATATTGCTGACGCTGAATTGAAATAATTTTGACCCCTCGGTGCTGATTTCATAGCACGGTGTCTGAAAAGAGCTTTAGCAGTGAAAAAGTCGACTCTCAAATTCCGAACTATCTTTCTATCCGATATTCATTTGGGCACCCAGGATTGTAAAATCGATGAGGTGAATCATTTTCTGAAATTTTCGCATTCAGAGAAGCTGGTGCTTAATGGAGATATTATCGATGGCTGGAGTCTGTCCCGGAAGGGGGGCTGGACCAAACAGCATACGCGCTGCATTCGTTTGATTCTGAAAAAGGTCGAGAAGCGTGATACCGAGGTGATCTATACTCGCGGCAATCATGATGACATTCTGACGAAGTTCCTGCCGCTTCAGCTCGACAGTCTTCAGGTTTTGGAAAGCCACATTCATCATGGGGTTGACGGTGATTATCTGGTGGTCCACGGGGATGGGTTCGACTCGATCACAACCAATCACAAGTGGTTAGCTGTGGTCGGCGATGTTGGCTATCAAACGCTATTGAAAGTAAACCGCTTGTATAACAAATACCGATCTTGGCGGGGTAAGGAGTATTATTCTCTCAGCAAGGCGATCAAGGGTCGGGTGAAATCGGCGGTGAGTTTTGTTGGAAAATACGAAGAACAGCTTCAATTGCTGGCGGCGAAACACAATTGTCGGGGGATCATCTGCGGGCACATTCATACACCAGCGAATAAGCAGGTCGGAGATGTGCATTATCTCAATTCCGGCGATTGGGTGGAGTCTCTAACCGCCCTCGTTGAGCATTTTGATGGGACTTTTGAGATTCTGACTTTCAAGGAATTTGAGAGGCGACGGGCCGAGGCCTCAGAAATCCGTAAGAAGGCGAAAAATGTTGATGAAATGGAAGAGCTTGAGCCAGTTGATGAGGACGAGGATGTGGAGATCGCGAAGACGGTCTTGCATGTTCAAGAATCGTTAAAAAAGGCATAGAGCGTCGCGTCGGCGATTGTAGGCTTGCACTGGACTGACTCTCGCTGATCATTATGTCTGGTCGGATCTTGATGGTTCCGCGCTGGCGAAGAGGCCTCATACCCCAATGCGACAAATTAGATGATGCAAAGAGAGCGAAATTTCGAGTCAGCGTTCACTCTCGTTGAAATTATGGTTGTGGTCGTAATCGTAGGCCTGATCGCGGCGATTGCAATTCCTAGCTTTAAAAGCGTTAGGGAGTCGTCGAAGATGACTCGTTTTGTGAATGACTGCCGTGTCTTTGAGGGAGCGGCGCAACACTTTTTGCTTTTGTCTGGAGCTGCTTCGATTGGAGACTCTTCGACAGGGGTGTTGCCGACAGTTTTGGAGGACTATATCAGCCCTGCGGCTTGGGGAGAGTCCACGCCGATTGGGGGAAGCTGGGACTTTGATGACGGTTATGG
>JBCCBL010000072.1:0-10741 GCA_039034055.1 Verrucomicrobiota bacterium
CTTTGGATCTTCCACCCATTCGCTAGCCTTACTTATGTGAATTTCGAGAGCCGGATCGCTCACGGAATCCACTATTCGCAAAAGTTTCCAAGCCTTCAACGCGCCGGTGCGTGGATTGATCTCAATCTTCAACTCTTGTCCCACATTTGCTCCGCGCTGAGCAGCATTTTTAATGGCAGCCGCGATCGTGGTGATCATGTCGTCTCGACCGATCCCCTTCTCTTTCTCCATATATTCCAGGACTGACAATATTTCGTGACTCATAACTGTAAAAGATGAACAAATAAAAAAGCGGGTAATATACCCGCCTCAAGCATTTGTAGACTGTTGAGGCTAAAGAGAGTAAATCAGCGGAGCGTCCTGTCAAGGAACGCTTTAGGCATTTTGTGAAATCTGACCTACCCATTCTACTCGATCACAAAGCAGACGATTCTGTCCACCGTTGCGGGATGTTCTCATTCCGGTTTTGACCTTTATGAATTTCTCGCTTTTAGGTTTTGAGTCATGAAACCAGTCGTCGCAATCCTGAGTCTGTTACTCATCATCGCACTCGCTTTGATGTTCTACGCGTTCTCGCAATCTCAATCATCATCTGAGCTGGCAAGTGAGGCTCAGGTTAAAGAACAAGAGGCACTCGATGCGCTAGCGGCTCAAGAGCAGGCGAATGCGGACGCTCAAGTCGCCGCAGAGGAAGCCGCTCGCATGGCGAAAAAGGCAGCCGAGGAGCAAGAAGCCCAGCGCAAAGCGGCCATCGAGGCCCTCAATGCGAAATTGGAAGCCGAGGCAACCGCCCGCGCTCAAGCTGAGGCAGACGCTCAGAAACTCTCCTCGCGCCTGAGTGATTTAGAAATGGCGATGAAGGCTGCTGAGGCCCGACAGGCCGAGCTGATCAAAAATCAAGAAGAGGCCCTCAAGGCGGCTAAGACCCCAGAGCCCGACTCTGAAGCTGCAATGAAAAAAGCGGAGCTGGCCGCACTACAGATCTCACTAGAACAGCGAAAAGCAGAGCAGGCGAAACTAGCGGCCGAACTTGCAGAGATGGAGCGCAGGCGCGAAGCAGCTCTCGCAAATCAAATCGCTATCGAGGAAGCCATCCTTTCTTCCGGAGGCGAAGTTACCATCAAAGGCTATATTTTCAGGTCGCCTAATTACAAACGGCATCACGCTGTTGAGTTCCGAGGCAAACCCTAGAGTTCTAGGCATCGATTTGCTGAAAAACCTCCGCAGACTGAGTTCTGGTGAGAGCAAAACAATCCCCAATCATCTGGCAGCCTGACCTGGCTCGAATCGAAGGACACACCCGCGACCCTGCGAAACTGGTGGCTCATATAAGGAGTCAGCTAATACTTGAAATTGCCTGAGGAATCGTTTTTCTGGATTTCTCATTTTTTAAAGCAAGCACAGTAAATAACCCTAGAAAACCAATAAATGTCGACTGCAGCACCCGAAAAGCACGCCTTCCAGGCAGAAACACAACAGGTCCTGGATATCGTTATCAACTCCCTATATACGGACAAAGAGATATTCATCCGTGAGCTGATTTCGAACGCATCTGATGCTACCGAAAAGTTACGCCACCTTCAACTCAAGGAAGAAGCCGTTTTTCAGGCTGATCAGGAACTCGAGATTGAAGTGAGTTTCGAGGAAGAGGCGAAAACCATAACAATCCGCGACCGCGGGATCGGCATGAATCGCGACGAACTCATGGAAAACCTGGGAACGATAGCCCACTCAGGATCCAAGGCGTTCTTAAAAGCAGTCGCAGAAGGGGGCACTAAGAACGAAAATGTTATCGGCCAGTTTGGAGTCGGTTTCTACTCAGCATTCATGGTTGCGAAGCGAGTGGAGGTGTTCACCCGCTCTTACAGTCCAGACGAATCGGGCTTGCTATGGGTCAGCGAAGGAGCCGGAGAATATACCATTGAGCCCGCGAGCGAAGAACTAGACCGCGGCACTAAGATCATTATTCACCTTAAGGATGAATTCGAGGAATTTGCAAAAGACTGGAAGCTCAAAAGCATTATCAAAAAGTATAGTGCTTTTGTCCAATTCCCAATCTCACTCGGTGACGAAAAAATCAATACGGTCCAAGCAATCTGGTTGCGCTCGAAATCAGAGGTGAAGGAAGAGGAATATAAAGAGTTTTATAAGTTTCAATCCAACGCCTTCGACGAGCCACTTACCTGGATGCACTTCAGCGCTGACGCTCCGATCGCCATCAATTCGATTCTCTACGTCCCAACCGAGAACCCAGAGCGCCTGGGCATGGGACGCACCGAACCGGCGGTCGCTCTTCACTGCCGCAAGGTCTTGATCGACAGCAAACCCGATGGACTCCTTCCCGAATGGATGCGCTTTGCGAAGGGCGTCGTTGATAGCTCCGATCTGCCGCTGAATATTTCACGCGAGTCCATGCAAGACAGCTCCTTGGTTGCCAAGCTCAACCAAGTCCTCACCAAGCGCTTTCTCAAACACCTAGCAGAAATCGCTAAAAAGGATGAAGACCTCTACAAAAAGATTTGGGATGCCTTCAGTGTGTTCCTCAAAGAAGGCGTTGCGACCGACTTCACACATCGGGATGCACTCGCGAAGCTCCTCCGTTATGAGTCCTCGTCCACCGAGCCCGGCAAGCTGACCAGCCTCGACGCATACCTCGACCGAGCACAGGAAGAGCAAAAAGAAATTTACTTCCTTTTCGGTCAAAACCGCGAAGCGATTGAAGCCGGACCTTATCTCGAGGCCTTCAAGGCTCGCGACCTCGAAGTGCTTTTCGTCTACGAGCCTATCGATGAATATGTGATGAACCACCTCCGCGAATACCAAGAAAAGAAATTGGTTTCCGCGGACCAAGATGATCTCGAACTCGGAGAAGCCAAAGACCAGCCCGAAGGTGAAAGCCTTGCCGAAGACGTTTCGAAAAACCTGACCGACTGGATCAAAGAAAAACTAGGAGATCGGGTTAAAGAGGTAAAGGTCTCGGATCGCTTAGTCGATAGCCCGGCTTTGGTTCTTAGCGGCGACAAATTCATGTCAGCCCAGATGAAACAGATGATGAAGAGTATGGGACAAGACGCCAACCTCCCTGAAGAAGGTTCGATCCTGCAAATCAATCCTCGCCATCCGTTGATCAAGAAAATCGCGGTATCTTACGCGACTCGCGGCGAAGAAATGGAAACGATCATCGAGCAAATCTTTGACAACGCGCGCATGGCTGCCGGACTCCTTGAGGATCCCAAGGACATGATTGCCCGCATATATAAACTGCTCGAAAAAGCCTCTGAGTAAGCTTTAGCACCAAATCAAACCAACCCTCATCAGGTCCTTCTCTAAAGAAGGGCCTTTTTTGGCTGATCCTCTCGCCTCGATTCACGGAATCTACCGATGGTTCCAATCTGTTTTGTCGGATCTGATGCGCAGAAGGATACGCTACATATTGAGCATCGAATCCACCGCCCGAGAGACCGATTCCGATAGATCTGTCTTGATCACGCTCCAGAAACTATCAGGAACCGGCGCGGTAGCCTCGAATTCGATTTTCTCACCGCCAAATTCAAAACCGAGCTTCGTAAAATATGAGTGCAGAAACATCCGTCCCTTCACTCCATCAATCTTTTCATCCAGCGCTCTGTTAAATCGAAAATCCCCATACTTCGCATCACCTACGATCGGGTAATGATGCAATTGCGACTGCACCCGTAGCTGATGGGTGCGCCCGGTAATCGGTTGCATCGCAACTAAGGTCACTTTGGGCTCTGTTTTTGTGTAATGGATGCGCCGTAAACTGGTTTTGGCCGCTTCGCGCTGCCTACTCTTCGCTGCGCCCATACGTGCATTCATCCGCACGCCTCTCTCTCTGGGCCGAGGCTCTTTCTCCAGACTATCAATCCACTTTTCAAACGAACGAGACACTTGGCCACGCAGGATCGAAATGTAAATTTTGGTGACTTCGCGCTGGACCCAATGCTCCTTGATCGCCAGTGCCAACTCGCGATCGCGACAGGCGATCAGGATTCCGGAGGTTGCGGAGTCTAAGCGATTACACAAATAGAGCTTGCTACCCTCCAAGAGATAAGCTTCCTCGGCCCAATCATAGGGTGCATCCAAACATGCCGGGCGATTGCCAGATCGCAATACTTCCTTCGGCTTCTCCTTCACCAGCCCTCGCTGCTTCGCTAACTGTGAGGCTGAAGATCTTTTCGAGGCGAAAGGACTGTCTGATTCCTCGACTGGATTGGGATGCGAGAGCAATCCCGCACCCTTGTTGATCGCGATGATTCCGCGCTCGTGGTGAGCTGAAATGAGCGCACGGTTGTGTAGACGCTCTTCGATTGCAGCGATGAATGATTCCGTCGATTGCATAATAGTTTAACGATAATGGAAAGTTATCGTAACTGTCTTACTTTCTCCGAAAAGGTCCACCATATCTTGCGGCCAAACCTCGTAGGGGTCTCGACTCTTTATCGCGTCCCGGCAAATATTCATCAAAAGCTCCGATGATGAGTGGAAGGTCGTTTTCATCTGACGCACTGAGCCGTCATTCATCAATTCGAAACGGATCGTCACCCGAGTCCCCGAATCCCCGACGCGCATTTGAATTCCCCTGAGCGTCCGCACCCAAGACTGATAGACCGCCTCAATAAAACGCGAGGCGTAATCACCGAAGGAGCTGAACTCAGCGTCCACCGCGACAGAACCCTCCCGGCCCGCGAAGGATTCGCGGCTATCCATGAGGGGACCCGGAGTCGAGCGGGGAAGGATTTGCGGTCTGGGCCGTGGCATCTGAGGATCCTGCCCTGGGGTGCCCGATTGCGCCATAGCCTGCTCTTCCTCAGTAGCTTCGGTTTCTTGCTCTTTCTGAGCCGTGTCCCCAGCCTCTTCGGAAGCTCTCGGTGTCTCCGACCGGACGGTTTGAGTGACCTGTGGCGTTTTCGCAACGACTCGGAAATTTGGTTGGCTCGGCCGCACCGTGGGGATCACCCGTGTGCGAATTTGCGCCTGAAAGGGGTCTGGCGATTCTCCCGGCGTCACGGCTGTCAAACCCAGCCCCTCCCCATCGGCTTCGGGATCAGGTTCACCCTGCAAAAAATCTGGAGGCGGCGAAAGCGCGGTTATCGGATCGAGCGCCTGCGAGGGCTGCACGTTTGGTTGAGCTAGGGTTGGAGTTGTTTCCGGTTGCGGCTCGACGGTCTCTTCAACAGTGGCCTCCTCAGCATCTTCCTGAACCCTTGGGGACCCACCTCCCTGAGCGACGACGGTTTCACTCTTTTCTGTTGGATTTGTCTCTGGAGTTGGCTGCCCCGTTTCCGGAATAGCGGGAACCGCTGGACTCGGCGGGGTTGGCTCATCAAGGGTGGACTCTACAATGTTATTCGTCGCTTCCTCTCCCAAGATATTGGGCAATGGATCCTTACTATCCAAAACCGGATTTTCCTGCGCAGCTTGTTGGTCCCGATTCGACACGAACGGCGCCTGGTCTGGCTCATTTTCTGGGACCTCGGGATTCGTTTGAACATAGGATTTTTCCTCCTCTGGAATGACCTCCTCGACAAACATTTCAAACGGTTCTTCCTCTGCGTTCTCGACCCGCTCTTCAAGTTGTTTCAAGCCAAGAAAATCGCCGTGCAGAATCGTGTAGAGGTAAAAGTGCAGGCCAAAAGACAGCAAAAGTGCGAGCCATATCCATCGCTGTCCCCGCCTAACTCGCTCCTCCCAAGCATCTTTTCGTTCCAGACCCGGCCAAACCGGAACCTCCGCGCCGGACTGGCTCGGGGGAGATACATCAGGAAATTTTTCGGAAGATGTTGGCATTTAGGCGAGAGACTTTGGCAGTCTGGAGCCGCTCCAAGATTCAAAAGCCGAGAACTGCTCAGAAAGCGCTTCCCGGGGAAGACCCATGACGTTTGTGAAAGATCCTTCCAAGCTGGCAATTATCATATCGCGGCCGTCTTGGATCCCATAGGCACCCGCCTTATCCAAGGGGTCCACCCTTTCGAAATAGGCCTCAATCTCCGCGTCCGTCAATGCGTTGAAGGTAACATCGCTCGCCACCACTTCCTCCCTCCGATAATCGTTCAGTTCGTAAAGCAATTGAAAACCCGTGTAAACCGTGTGGGTATTTCCCGATAAACGTCGAATCATCTGATGGGCCTCATCCAAATCTGCCGGTTTGTTGAGCACTTCACCGGCCAAGGATACCGTAGTATCTGCTGAGAGGACCAAAGCATCCGGGCTGTGCGCAGCTACCGCATCTCCTTTCAGTCGAGCATTCTCCAGCACAAACGCCTCGGGGGTTTCAAATTCCGCAGATAAGTCATCAAGCTCATCGACGGAGGGCGATAATATCGCGAAAAGGTATCCCATATCCATCAGGATTTCGCGACGACGGGGTGAGCCAGATGCCAGAACTATTCGCATACGCACTTACTGAGTGTCTCGGTCGGACTTTGCAAGAATGGGCCTTCGAGTTAAGAAAGCGCGGCTTCCAAGCGAGGAACCGCTACCAAGACACTCTGAAGCTCCCCCACTAGTTTACGCGCAAGCTGACGTCCTTCATCCGAGAGTGCCGCCTGTTCCTTCTGATACTCGATCGCGCCTTCCGAAGTTTCGATCAATATGGGCCGCAAATCAAAAAGAGTCACATCATAGGGTGAGGCTCGCATATCAATTTCTCGAGCTTTTAAGGCGAGATTAAAACACTCGAGGGTAAGTTCACTACTGACCCAGGGGAATGCCTTGTAACACCATTTGTAGAGATCCATACTGAAATGAATACAGCCAAATTGCTCCATCTCATGCCGTCGGTCATGAGCGGGTTCGATCGTATTCAAGGGCCTTGCCGCATCCGTAAAAAAACGAAAGGCATCCCAGTGAGTGCAGCAAATCTTTCGTGACTCGACCACCTTCGCGACCGCCTCTCTAGAGAGCCTAAGCGGGGTAGATTCGTGCCGAATCTCATCACTGCGATACACCATCGCCCATTCATGGAGTCCAAAGCACTGAAATCTCGATGGTCTCGAGAATGCCGCCTCGATAAGCGAGCGGATCCATTTAAGGCGCTCGCTCACTTTCGTTTCCATGGATTCCGGTTCCAAAAACCCAATACATCCCTCACTTTCCTGAAAATCTGAAACCCAGGAAAACTCACCCGACGTAACGCCTTGCAAAAGCCGGCCCACCGGTGGATGCCAGCGCTCCACACGTTGCTTCTTCGTCTGATAATATTCAAAAAGGAAATCATGAACCGGATGCTTTTCCTGCCGCGAGCGACGCATGCGATAACCCGAAAACCACGGACGCATTGCGCTTTCATAATCACTAGCTAAGGATCGCCATTCCGATTCACTGAGTTGAATCATTCCCCAAGATCACATCCTTTGAGCGCGGGTTCAATATCGAAAAGTGTTCACACCCATAACGCATTCCGCCGACATTTATATCCAGCTGCGCGATTTCAATTGCAGTGTTCGGATTCCTTACGACTCTGAGGGCCATGGAGGTCTTGGGAATCGATATTGGCGGCAACAACATAAAGGCCAATATCGTCAATATCTCCGATGGGGCGATCACTGGTGAAGGTTTCAAAAGAGAGACCCCCCACCCCGCGTCCCTGAATGCATTGCTCGACGTCTTGAAAGAGATCATTGCTCATTACGATTGGTCGGGACCCATCGGAGTCGGATTTCCCGGAGTGATTCGCGATCACACCGTGGTATCTGCGGCAAATCTCGACCATTCCCTAGTCGGCCTGAACATCGAAGAAGCCCTCCTCGGCCTGGATGCATTCGAAGCCTCTGCCATCAACGAAGCAGATGCCGCGGGAATCGCCGAAATGAAATTTGGAGCCGGACGCAATGAACAAGGCTCGGTGCTCATGATCACCGTTGGCACCGGGGTGGGCACCGCTCTTTTCTACAATCAAACCTTAGTGCCAAACATCGAGTTGGGCCACGCCGAATACCGAGGACTCGAAGCGGAAAAAACCCTTTCCGAAAAAGCACGTATCGACTCAGGTCTGACATGGGAAGACTGGACAAGAGATTTTAGTAGCTACCTCCATTACCTATCAACGCTACTATCCCTCGATACCATTATCCTCGGCGGAGGAAGCGCCACCGAGCGTGAGGAGTTCGAAAAATACTTGTCACTTCCTTGTGAATACAAGTTTGCTAAATTCGGCGATGAATCCGGCATCATCGGCGCTGCGCTTGCCATCGACTGCTGAATAGCCAAGCCCGCGCGAATAAATCACCAAAATCAGCTACGAGGCACCAGCCAAAGAGCCTGATAGGGATCAAGGACCAGCCCACTCCTTCCTGAGCCCAAAGTTTTACCCGACACGATATCGTAAAACTGCTTCACGCTTTTCAGTAAGGGAGTATTGCCTGGATTTTTGATACTTTGCTTTTTCGCCGTGAAATTAAATATACAAATAATGACTTCTTGCTCGTCTGGAGAAATACGGGTGAATCCAAACAATTCGCTCCCTAAATCATGGACAATCATCGCACCATCAGGATGGAAGGCTGAGTGCGTGGAACGACGGCGCAAGAGCCGGACCAGGCGATTCATGATCTTGGTCTGAATACTGTCTGGATCAGCCAAAATTTCGTTTATCTCCGACTCGTGGTAGTGTCGTCGATTTAAAGTCCGATTGCGTCCCGTCTCTTCAAATCCCGCTTGCCAGTTTGGAGTGCCCAGGAGGGTATGGATATACACCGCAGGCATACCCCTGAATGAGAAGGCCAATGCCTGCGAACACAAAACCCGCTCTACGGTCAATGCGTCATCACCCGGTTCGCTAAGAGCCGACACATAGGTAATATTGAGTTCATAAGGTTTCTGCGAACCATCATCGAGGCTCCGGAAAGACACTTCTCCGCCCTTCGACTGCGTTTGCTCTACCAAGAAATCAAGCTCGCTGTCGGGCACTAAACCCTGTAGTGGACGGACTCCTACCCCGTCGTGGCTCGCCGTGAAATTAAAATACGTACAGCCTTTCGGTGGAGGCGATAGATCCTTAGCCCAGGCATACAAATAAGTCGTATCGCCCCGCAATAACCCATGAAGCAGCAGCGGAGGCAGGCTGAAGTTGTAGACCATATGGGCCTCATTACCTCTACCGAAGTAGCTAATATTCTCATCATGAGGCACGTTGGTTTCGGTAAGGATCAGGAGATCGGGAGCAACCGCTTCGACCACATCTCGAAAGAGACGGACAATCTCATGGGTATTTTCATGATGAATACAAGTAGTCCCCAACTCCTTCCAAAGAAAGGCTACTGCATCCAATCTCAGAATACGCGACCCCTTTGAAATGTAGAGAAACAGGATATCGAGAAACTCGAAGAGGACATCAGGGTTTTGCCAATTCATGTCGACCTGATCTGCGCTGAATGTTGTCCAGATATGGCTATCCCCTTCGCGTGTAGCAGTCGGCGTGAGCAAGGGCGAAGTCCTTGGTCTGACGACTTGACTGAGATCCGTATCAGGATCCATTTCCAGAAAATAATGGCGCGCGGGCTGGATACCAAGCACGTAGTCTTTAAACCATGCACTTTCCGCAGAGCAGTGGTTCATGACATAATCGAACATCAATTCGAAACTCTGTCCGAGTTGCTCAACATCACGCCAGGTTCCTGATTCCGAATCGACTTCGCGATAATCTATCACTGAAAACCCGTCATCGGAAGACCAGGGATAAAACGGCAACAAGTGGATTATAGGAGTCGCACCTTTGAGGTTCGCCTCACAGAAACGTCGCAGTGCAATGAGGGGTGTTTCCGACTTTATATCGTTACGGATGGTGTTCGCGTAAGTGATGAGGACGACATCCGACTCATTCCACTTGCTTTTTTTCGGGACTGGGACGTCCAGACCTACCCCATAGCGCCCAATCATCATGAAAAAGCGTTCAATCAGCCCATCGGCTTGAGTCCCATAAAGCTTGAGGAGCCGCTTGCGGATTTTTGCGTATTGAGTCTGAGAAAGGAGTTTTACGATCATAGCGACTTAGGGCTGATATCCAGTGAGCGATGTGATCATCGTGCGTAAAATCCGCCGGAGGACGGTATAACTATAGAAACGACGCGCAACTTTGTAGTTGTGAAGAACCATTTCCCGGCGATACACCGAATCGTTCAAAGTGCGGCGCACCTGCTCCAGGAGTTGAGTCGTGATGAAGCCATCCATTTCGAGCATTTTAAACCCCTTGGGTTCAATGTCTTGGATGTAGATCGAGTATCGGTTGATCAAGACGGGCTTCAAAAAGTATATCGCTTCCAATAGAGCGTTTCCAAATCCCTCATAAATGCTCGGATACGTCACCATATCAGCATGCGGGTAAATATCCCAGAGCGTATAAATCTTGTTTCCATCAGCATCCAACTGGCGGACTTCGCCAACCCGCATCGAGACAAAGCGTAAATCTACATTTTCCTCCTTAGCCATCTCGGAGAGCAATAGCTTGTATTCGAGACCCTCATCACCGGCATCGTGCGAGATCACCAGCTTGCATCGTGGATCATCCAGCATTGAAACCATTTTGATAGCGTGCTCAATTCCCTTTCGAGGGACAATTCGCGTCGGCTGTAAAATCAAAATATCCTCATCCGACAGGCCAATGTCCTTTCGAAAATCTGAGGTGTACGGATCGGGGTCCTCCGGTGGAGGGTTGTCGAAATCGAAGACATTGGGGACGTAAAAAGACGGGACCCCCTTCCGCAAAGATAGTTGCTCCTGCGCA
>JBCCBL010000073.1:0-10634 GCA_039034055.1 Verrucomicrobiota bacterium
CTTCGAATAATAAAATTCTCGAATACGTGCAAAAAGGCGCACAGGCCCATGGCCGAGCCTACTCCATCATGTATGATCTCTCCGGGATACGTCTCAATGAAATAGAAATGGTTATGGACGACTGGCGGGGTTTGGTAGACCGCTTAGACTTGCTCAACGACTCAAACTACCTCCACGAAGATGGGAAACCCTTGGTCGCAATTTGGGGAGTTGGCTTCTCTGATGGGACGCGCAAGTACACGCTAGACGAGGTATCACAGCTCATCGATTTCTTAAAAAATGATCCGAAGTATGGCGGCTGTAGTGTATTATTAGGAGTGCCTACTTACTGGAGGACTTTGAGAAACGACGCCGTTTCAGATCCAAAACTCCATGACGTGATCCGCAGCGCGGATGCCCTACTGCCGTGGACCGTTGGTCGCTTTTCGGGCTCAAAAACAGCCCTTGAACGCGGGAAGACCTATGTTGCCGAAGATCAGGCATGGTGTGATGAAAACGGGGTACACTACCTACCTCTGGCATTCCCGGGATTTAGTTGGGCCAATCGCTACGTGAAGGAAAATGCCAAGTTCAACCATATTCCGAGAGAAGACGGTCTCTTCCTCTGGTCTCAAGCCATCGCAGCAAAACGCGCCGGTGCCGACACAGTCTACCTGGCGATGTTTGATGAAATGGATGAAGGCACTCAAATATTTAAAATTTCCAATAATCCGCCGGTTGGTAAGACAAAATTCCTGACATACGAACCCCATGCTCCTGACTACTATCTTCGCCTGTCGGGAGCCATCGGAAAAATGCTTCGGGGCGAAATCCCAGTTACCGAAACACTACCGCTCTCCTTCTAAACCCCCATCTCTGTTCTCCCGGGAACGCTATCGCTAAAACCCAATCCGTCTACCAAATATGACCAGCTATTTTGGCACCATCGACTATGTCCTTATGGGCATTTACGTAGTTATCCTTCTCGGGATTGGCTTCGCTCTCAAAAACAAAGCTTCTGAAAGCCTCTCCGACTATGTAATTGGCGGAAATAAATTACCGTGGTGGGCCATGGGTGTTTCTGGAATGGCTCAATTTCTCGACCTTGCTGGGACCGCACTGATTGTATCATTCCTCTTCCTACTCGGGCCTCGTGGCCTTTTCATCGAGTTCCGGGGAGGCGCCGTATTGATCCTCGTATTCATGATGCTATGGACCGGGAAATGGCACCGAAGGTCAGGATGTATGACCAATGCGGAGTGGAACCTCTTTCGATTTGGTGATCGTTGGGAGGCTCACTTCGCACGCATACTCAGTGTCGCCGGTGGTTTTTTCAATAACGTAAGTGCCATGGCTTACCTAATCTATGGCACCGGTATATTCTTAGCGATGTTCTTGCCTTTCGAGCCATGGCAATGCGCACTCGTGATGATTGGCGCAGCAACCCTCTACACCATGATGGCCGGATTTTATGGAGTGATTTTGACGGATTTATTCCAGTCGTCCATCATCATCATCGCCGTAATCGCCATATCGTTCATATCCTTCAATATGGTGACCGATAGCGATATTTTTTATGAGACGGCGAAACGTGTTAGCGGTAATGGAGAATGGAGTTCTTGGTACCCTCAATGGGAAACCAACATGCCTGAGGGGTATGAAGCTTACACTCACCTTATCATTATCATGACTCTCTATCTCATGCGGAACGTATTTTTCGGAATGGGTGCTGGTGGTGAACCGCGCTATTTTGGAGCGAAAAGTGATAAAGAGTGTGGTAAACTCACCTTCCTTTGGACGCTCTTGATGGGGGTCCGCTGGCCAATGATGATGGGACTCGCGGTGATGGGAATTTTCCTCGTCGACAGCTTCTATCCAGAACCGGAAATGACCGAGCAAGCGGTGGCGATCATCCAGACAGCGTATCCAGAAGCCACTGACAAGACGTGGCCGAATGTTGTCGCCCAAGTCGCAAATTCACCAGAGACCCAAGACCCCGCAATGATGACCCAGTTGAGGAACTTGCTTGGAGAGGAAGACTGGAATCAGAAAATACAACTCTTGGGCTTCCACGGTGGGGTGAACCCGGAACGCATCCTTCCAGCGGCTCTCATCAATTCGGTCGGGACGGGTCTGCGAGGTCTTCTAGTAATCGCGTTTGTCGCGGCTTCGCTTTCGACCTTCGCAAGTTTCGTAAACATGACAACCGGTCTCGTTGTCAATGACCTTTACCTCGGATATGTCCGGCCCAAGGCGAAAACCAAAGAACTCATTTATATCAGTTGGGTCACCGTATTGGCTTTAGTCGGACTGGCCTTCTGGTTCTCCACCACCCTGAGCAGTATCAACGAAATTTGGGGCTGGTTTATCATGGGTATCGGGTCAGCGCTCATGGTGCCAATCACCTTGCGGTTTTACTGGTGGCGATTTAATGGCGGCGGCTTGGCCTGGGGCACGCTTACCGGCCTTTCTGGAGCTATACTTCAGCGGATTTTCTTCCCGGAATTGAATGAATTCCAAACCCTGGGTGTGGCTCTCGCTTCGGGCTTCAGTGGATGCATCATCGGGACCTACTTCAGCAGGCCTACCGATCCCAAAGTTCTGATTAATTTTTATCGGAAAACCAGACCATTCGGCTTTTGGGGTCCGCTTAAAGATTCACTCAATGACAAAGAACGTATTGTTGTGCGCAACGAACACTTTAGAGACTTAATATCAGTTCCCTTTGCTCTAGTATTTCAGGTAGGCATGTTCCTGGCACCGATGCTCTTCATTATTCATAATTTCGACGGCTTCTGGGCCGTGACAAGCATCACCTTAGTCGGACTTGGCGGTCTCTGGTATTTCTGGCTCCGCCATATGGACAAGGCCGAAAAAGAGAATGAGATTTTTGACGAACCCTCCGAAGACCCCGAGGCTTCATAACATTCGTAGAACTCATTCAGCTTAAATGGGTCATATCAAAATGTGGTTAAACATTCCACGTGTCGGGCTTCTTTTCGGACTGATTACGTCACTATTTTGTATCCTTCAGGCTGATGTTGAAAATCTTCCCGATGATCTCGATGGGCAAGATATCTCTGACATTTGGCTGGGCGAGTCGCGAGCGCGTAATCAACCAATCTTCTGGAAAAAAAGCGCCGAACGATCCACCCCGGTCATGCTTAAAGGCGATTGGAAGCTACACCTTCCCCTTGTGAAAAACCGTAATGAGCCTGAACTTTATAACATCGCGATCGACCCCTCTGAGAAAAATAATCTCGCGAATGCGGAGCCTGATATTTTTAGGGAAATGCGCGATGATCTGCTCGCTTGGAATAGTGAACTCCCCGATTCCTACATAAAAAATAAGAAACCAAAAAAGCGATAGTCGAGAGCGATTATTTATCGCAACCAATTATCGCTATTAGCGTTCTTTACCGATCTCATGTGGAAAGACATCCAAACCAACCCATAACCGATAAGACTATGATCCGCAGTTTCAAAATCATTCCAATAAGCCTTTTCATTGGTCTCTCATCTCTCTTGTTCGCTGAAAAATTGGATGTTTTTTTCGGGACGGTTGGCAAAAAGGCCAATGGCATCTATCAGGCGACATTCGATCAGAATACCGGCCATCTGAGCGAACCGAAACGGATCGTTGACACGCGATCTCCCGGTTTTCTGGCGACTCATCCAAGCCTTCCCATCATATATGCAGTCGCGCGCACGAGCGACGGAGGGATTGTGCAAGCATTTCGAATCCGACAGGACTCAGAAGGCCTCGAAGAAATAAACCAGGTCGCAATACCTCTTGGAAACGGCGCGCACATCTCTGTGCACCCGAGCGGAGCTTTTCTCTTTACAGCGCAATATGGTGCTGGAACGGTGGCGGTCTTTCCCCTCGAAACCGATGGTCGTGTCATGTCCACCTCGCAGGTAATTAATCACACGGGTCCCTCGAATGTGCATGAAAAACGACAAAATGCACCTCATCCGCATTGGACTGGCTTCTCTCCCGATGGTCGTTTTGCGTTCGCGCCAGATCTCGGTACCGATCGGATTGAAATCTATCGGGTGAATACTGATCGCTCGCTCACGTCCTCCAGCTCGGTGAAGAGTTTACCAGGCAGTGGCCCTCGGCATATGCGATTTTCCAAAGACGGCCGCTTCATTTACCTCCTGAACGAATTGTCGGTAAGCCTCGGGATCTATACCTACGATCCTTCAAGTGGATCCGCAGAACTCAACAAAGTCATTCCGGCCCTCACCACGGAAGAAAAGATTACGGCAAAAAACTCTACTAGCTCGGAAATTCTGGTACACCCTTCCGGCAACTTTGTTTACACCGCCAATCGAGGCCATGACAGCATATCGGTATTTTCTTCAAACCCTGCGGGTGATTTATCACGGATTCAGCTTGAGCCTGCCAGGGCTGCCTCGCCGAGACATATCAACTTGAGCCCTAATGCTAATTGGCTGATAGCCGCTGGACAGAAGTCAAACAACGTTTCCGTGTTTGCGGTAGATTCAGCAAGCGGAGAACTCACTTTCCTCGAAGATTCCATTCGAGAAATCCCGTCGGTATCCTGCATACTTTTTATCGAATAGGCCGCGATCAGGAGTTTATTTTACAACCGAAGCTATCAGGCTTCTGGCTTGATCTGTCAGAACTCGAGCGTATGTTTTTCGGATCGTCTCAGTCTCATGATCCATCCTTCGTATCATCCGAAGCCGAATAATCGGAAAAGAGCCTCGCTTCATACTTTGGGTTGTCGGCTCAATCAGTATGAAACGAAGTTGATCCGTGATAAGCTCGAATTGGCAGGCTATGATATCGTCCCTTTTGACCAAAAATCAGACCTCGGGATTATCAATACCTGTACCGTAACCAACATTGCCGACTCGAAATCACGGGCAGAAATTCGAAAATTCATCCGTCGAAATCCTGAAGCAAAGACAGTCGTCGTCGGGTGCTACTCGCAGATGGGTTATAAAGAAATCGCTCGGATCCCAGGCGTCGACGTGATCATTGGCAACCAAGACAAACTGAATGTTCTGAACTATTTACCAGAAGAGAAAGCGGAGACCCCGATTATTGTCCGCGACCGGATCAATCGCGACGATTTCACGATATCTCATGTCGGTGACCTTCCTTTCACCCAACGCGCGAACCTGAAGGTCCAGGACGGCTGCGATTTTGCATGTTCCTTTTGTATCATACCACAAGCAAGGGGCCGCGCCCGCTCGCGAGATTTTCGGAATATCATCGATGAAGCCCAGGCACTTGTTGCACGCGGCGCCGGAGAACTTGTGATTACCGGAGTCAATATCGGAACTTTCAATAATTCCGGTGTAAGAATCCTTGGCTTGGTGGATGCGCTGAATGATATCCAAGGGGTCAATCGGATCCGTATCAGCAGCATTGAGCCCACTACAATTCCAATCGAATTGTTTGAGCGCATGCGCGATCCAGCACACGCCCTCCTCCCTTTCCTACACATACCTCTACAATCTGGAAGTGAGTCGGTGCTTCAGCACATGAAACGGAAATACCGTTTAGATGAATATATTGAATTCATTCGTCTAGCTAATGATTCCGTCCCCAACCTCTGCATTGGGACGGATATCCTCGTCGGATACCCAACCGAATCGTGGGAGAACTTCCAAGAGACTTGTGAGACCTTTCTCAAAAACCCATTTGCTTATTGTCACGTATTCACTTTTTCCGAACGCGCTGGCACCCGCGCCGCAAGAATACCATGCGAGTGCCAAGTGCCGATGGAAGAACGCCATCGACGCTCCGCTCATCTGCGTCGCCTGAGTGCGAAACGTCGCCATGATTACGCCCAACGATATGTCGGTAAAACAATGCGCGTCCTTTTTGAAAACCCCCGCGATGGGATTTGGCCTGGTTACACGGATAACTACATTCGGGTGGTGGCGGAAGACTACCGAAATTTGACTAACAAAACCGCCTTGGTGACCATCAATTCCGTGGAAGCAGATTTTGTCGAAGGCGATGTTATCGAGATCCTTGAACCAAAAGGGTCTCTGAGCAAAATGGCTATCAACTCGTAACTGTGCTTGATTGCTAAGCAGGGCTCAAAATACCTGCGATACCAGCCTTTGGAACCTACTCAATTTTCCGTCTAGAGTCGCTCCGAGACTTGGGGGTCTACGGATTTTCCCGAGGGCGATTGACTACGAGATCAACGTCCCATTGTTTCGCCGCATCATTCATTACCAGTTCGCCACGCAACACGACTCCATTCAGTTCACCAACACCTTCTTCGCCAGCGACTAAATGACTTGTCGACGGGTATAGATAATTGATGTTGCTCGCGAGCATCCTGCCGTTTTCGACACTGATTCCTTTGCCATATCGAGTCGCATGCAAATTCTGCAGATGTAGGATCCCACTTTCAACGACTGCCAGATAATCGGGCTGACCCCATACCATCGAATTAATCAGGACTGCACGTGCTTCAAACTCCTCTCCTAGTTTGATCGCAATCTTGTCTTCCGAAGACATCGCCACAAGCTCTGAGTTTACCATCGTGATTTGCTCACTGCCATGTTCGAAAAACACACCTATCTTCGACCCATCCGTTCCGTGGCCATGACTTAGAAGGTTGCGGGGGCCATTCCCATTATCTTTGGTGAAACGTATCCCATAGAGTGATCCATATACAAAATTCTGATACAAAAATTGTTGATCGCAATCAGCAAAAATCATCGCATCCATATTCTCTTTTTGATACGTCCACAGGAGCGCTCCGGTACTTCGCATGATACCTCCGACAGGTTTCATAGCATAAAACCGATTATTCTTCGGCGTACGCGACCAGTAATGCGGATTGAATTGGAGATTTCGGATTTGTCCACCGACACTGCCCCCACCCACTAGAACTCCGACCTTCAAGGGACTCCCTGAAAGATACTCGACATAGTGACGATCATTTCTGTAGGTTCCCAAGTCGAGGTAACGAAAAGGATTTGAGGCATTTACATTAATGATGTAGATATCACTACCACGACCTTGGATTAAGAATGGATACTCCAATACGTTCTTAATAGACTGTTTTGGATAATTTACAGAAATACCCCGTAATCCGCTGGAGGCTTCCATTGTAATGGAAGGTTGATTACCCTCCGGATAAAAATGCAAAACGCTTCCACCCGCTGAGGTATGATGCGGCACATCATGAACGCCGCGTAGTTCTACCCCTGTCGGGATGTTTAAACTTCCACGAATCACATAGTCCTCGCCCGGTAACAATAAGATGCCACCGCCGTGCGACAAATCATCTAGGGCCTTCTGTATGGGCTCACGCATGTTTTGTGAGCCCTCGGGCATTACAACTTTCAAATCGTCCGACGCAGGGACAAATTGATTCTTGAAAGAAATCGGGTATTCGGGGATCTCGTGCAGTTCAACTGGAGCGCTCGAGATCCTAACAACCTCGGGCTTTGCCCGATTTTCAACGGATCGATTGCCACCCGCAAACTCGTTACCTGCAAACACCGCACCCGATACATCTGCTCCAATGACAATTTTACTACGAACGTCTAGTAATTTTGAACCGATCATCGAGATGACTCCGCTCTTAAGCTCTATGTTTCCAGAAATCACTTCCGACTGTTCCATAAAAACAACCCCGTCCCCGTTCGACTCGAGCGCCATACGAGAGCGAATTTTACAATCCGAGAACAATACCACCGAATCAAACAAGGAACTCAAGACAACCCCTCGCTCTGTTGCGTCGAAATAGCAATCAGTGAATACCATTCCATAGGGATTCGTTTTTTCGACATACAGAGCAATTTTGCAGTTCATAATGATCAGTCGACGAAACTGCGCATTTGCGGCACCGCGCTGACCTTGAGTGACTTTGAATCCAACTTGATAGCCTTCGATATGAACCCGATCAACGTACTCCCAGTCACTACGCAACATATGAATCGCATTTGCATTCTCCTTCAGCCAGTCCCTTAAGACTTCGACATCGGGCGAGCCCGGTAGGCCACTACCGGACCAGTAAATCGGAGAAAATGAGATTTTTTCTAAGCGTCCGATATCAGTAGTGGAGTCGTAGCGAACGCCCGTTTTGAGCGGACTGCCATAAACGTTGTTCACATAGTGGAGTTCATTGGTTTTTGGACCGATCTTGATCCCCTGGTAAGCGTTGACCAGCGTGAGGTTTTTGAATGTAGCGTTGTTTGTAGCGCCTTGTTCGATCGTAAATGGGTATGGGATCGGATTCGTTGCGGATTGCTCTGGATACCACAGTGACATATCACGGATTCCCGCACTCAGCCCAAGAATGATCAAGGAGTCACCGTCTTCGCTTCCACGGCCTGCGTAGAGTTGAAGAATAGTCCCGCGAACCATCGTATCGCTGACTGAGGGCATTTTCCATTCACCACGAAGGGTTACTTTGTTCGGAATCTTGAGGCGCCCTCGGATTGTGTATTTCCCTTCTGGTACGAACACCGTCCCTCCCCCGGCTTCCGCCATGGCATTGAGGGCACTTTGAAACGCCTTCGTGTCATCGGAGTTTCCATCACCTCGAGCTCCAAAATCCCTCACTGTGAAACCAGCAACTAAAATATCGTCACTGGGATACTTCGGGTTGATAACCTCCCAAACTGGAGTCCTCCCGATAAGACTCGAGAGGGTGAGAAATAAAAAGCAAAGTATCCGGGATTGGACCATAGATTCCAAATTATCTGATTTGTATTTTAAGTATTCAGGTTAACCGGGTTCGCAATTATGGACGCGTAGGATTAGCTCGAATGTTATCCAGCATTCTCTGCATTCGTTCCACAATTTCTGGATTCTGTGCGAACATATTGTTTGACTCCGAAGGGTCGGTTTCGAGATCGAACAACGCCGGTTCAGCCTGGGGTTTGAAATGTCGTTTTAAATGGTCGGGGGCGCCTTCCGGGAATAATCCATCGATATATTTCCATTTTCCTGATCGGATCGCGTGAAGACCAGCCGCATTGCTAGTGATCATAGCAGGGCGTTGCTGCTGTTCCTCTCCCAAAAGCGTAGGTGCGAAACTAATACTATCTGGGGCCTCAGCAGCAGTTGGCGTTTCACCAGTGACCGCTTCAGCCAGTGTTGCGTAGATGTCTACAATATTCAGACCGCGATCACTCACCGAACCCGGAACCACTTTGCCATCCCAACGAATCAATAGAGGCACGCGTGCACCCCCTTCATAGATAGTATGCTTATCCCCGCGGTTGATACCATTGGCCTCCAAGCCTTTACGAGCCGCTTGATTTTCGGGGCGATTCGGGTCATTGGAGGGAATGTCTGAACCATTATCGGCGGTGAAAATTATAATGGTTTCGTCATCGATACCTTCATACTCGAGAGTTCGAATCAGACTGCCAACTACTGAGTCCAAATCTTGGATAAAGTCTCCATATGCACCGGCATCGCTGGCCCCGCGCATCTCCTCCGATGGGACGATCGGATGGTGTGCGGCTGCAGGAGCGAAGTACATAAAGAAGGGCTTCTCTGGATGACTGCGATGCGTAGTGCGAATCCACTGGATCGCCTTTTCCGCCAAAAACCGATCAGCCGATTCCCTCTCGCGTTGTGGAGCGTCGAGACCCACATATTGTCCACCATAAAAACTCTTCGCATAGGGGCTGAGTTTTTTCGATCTCAGACCCCATACTTGATCGTTCTCGATCCAAACGCGCAATTTGTCGTCGAGGTTTTGCGGTAAGCCAAAATGGTAATCGAAACCAACATCATTGGGCGATGGTGATAGCTTTTCGGTCCAATCAACGGGCCGTTCCGAACCATATCCCAAGTGCCATTTCCCCACCTGTGCAGTCATGTAACCAAGCTCTTGAAAATATTTGGGTAGGGTTTTTCGGTCGGTATCGACAATCATCGGATCGTCCACATTTACGACTCCAAACGGAAGTGGACCACGCCACGCATACTCGCCGGTAATCAAGGCATAGCGGGTCGGAGAACAAATCGATCCAGGAGTATTGGCACCTGTGAAGAGCATGCCATCTTCCGCGAGTTGATTCAGACTCGGAGTCCGCACGAGTTCTTTAGAAGCCCCGTAGGCATTGATATTTCCAACGCCAAAATCATCTGCCATAATTAACAAGACGTTGGGTTGTTTCGCTGTCAGTGCAGCACAGATCAAAGAAAGTAAGGCAATAGAATAATATATTCTCATTAATGTTCGGGGTCGGTGGGCGGCCTTTACAAAAGGGTTTCTCCCACCACTTCGCACAACAACCAAAGAATGCAAGAAGTTTCGATTATTCGTCTAGAGAGGAGAATTCTTTCATCCAAACACGATATGAAACTCAGTCGTTCCGAGGACGAAATCCTGGTATGAATCTGACTTTGCAGCAGACTATCGTATCCGAAGGACGGAAGGCGCTTGCATCCTGTCAAAGAGAAAGGCTGCCGCTGAATTCCCAAACGTGAGTATGAGTCCAATCGCCGTCTCCCCGATTCGCTGATGTGAGGCGGTAGGCAAACGCACAACTAAAATATTTGGAGGGTTTGAAGCTCAATTTGAGCGGGACAAACCAATTGGCGCTGATTCGCTCCGCATCGAAATCATAAAAAACCTCATCGCTGACGCCAATTTGGGTCATTCCAGGTAGCCAGTTTGCCTTCCAAC
>JBCCBL010000074.1:0-10582 GCA_039034055.1 Verrucomicrobiota bacterium
CCGGCCACCTTCGAGCAAACCACCCTCACCTCCGAACAGTTCCCCCTCCGGATATTGCTAGTCGAGGATGATCCTAGCACTCAACTTATACTTGTCCGACTGCTTAAAAAACTCGGGTATGATCCCGCCGTCGCAGGTGATGGAACCGAAGCGGTCGAACTTGTTCACAACCGCGAATTCGATCTCATATTCATGGATGTTTACATGCCGCGGATGGATGGATACCAAGCCACCGAAGCGATTCGTCATGGAAACCATAGAACCAACAGCGAAAAAGTGTATATCTGTGCGATCACTGCAGATATACACGGCGCCAACGAAGAATCTTGCCTGAGCGTTGAAATGGACGCCTGTTTGAAAAAGCCAATCTTCGCGCGAAATACCATCGAAGTTATCGAAGCATGTTACGCGCACCATGGCTTCGAGCCGGTTTCCAATGCCTAGACCCTCTGAGCCCCGAAACCCGTGAGTCCGATCTCCTGTGATTGCCTAGAAAATCTCTACGATAGTTTGCAGATAGGCTTCAACCCAGGGGGACAAACCGGCGAAATAAAGCCATCCACCGAGCGCCAGCATCGGTCCAAAAGGCACCGCCATGCCGATCTTCAAAGAATCATCGTCCTTCTCTTCCGAATCCACACTCCGCTTTTGTGTTAATCGTTGCACAAGCATGATCGGAACAACGAGCAGAGTTCCAATCGTCGATCCGCCAAATATCGCAAACAATCCTCCCTCCCATCCACAAAAAGCTCCGATACAGCCCATAAACATAACATCACCCTCGCCCATAGCTTCCTTCTTGAGTGCTATCTCCGCGAGCAAACGTATCCAATAAATAGTGCCCGAACCGACCAAAACACCCACGATGCTGAGAATGCCTGATTTAAGGTGGGACTCTAAACCCACCGCAGCATCCATCCCGTGCAGTTGAGGGAAAACAAAACTCAGAATCACACCTAAGAGCATACCACCGACCGAAAAACGGAGAGGAATGATCATGTGATCCAGGTCAATAAAAGTAGTCGCTATTAGAATGGCAGCGAACACCATACCGATAATCGCCACAACTGGCTCGTAATACAGCCAAGCCCATAAAAATGCGACTCCCGTCAAAATCTCAACAAATGCATATCGAAAAGAAAATGTTCCCTCACAACAAGCCGCTTTCCCTCTCAAAAAAAACCAGGTAAATATCGGAATATTTAAATACCAAGGAATCGAAGCCCCACAGTATCCACACCGAGACCCTGGATATACTACTGAAATCCCCTCTGGTATTCGATAAATACATACATTCAAAAAACTCCCCACTATGGCACCGAAACAAAATGCCGTGACCATAAAAACCTGCGGGTATTGACTCTGGATGAAGTTAAAGTTCTCGATCAACATATAGCCTCACGTTCACGCACTCAAAGCGGCCTTTCTCATGGTATCTTCGGGGACGCGATCAAGCCCCGTCCAAATCTCTAAGGCCCGTGCCCCTTGATATACAAGCATATCCAGACCGTTACAAACAGATATACCTTGCACGCCAAAAGCCCGCATCATGACAGTCTGAGGGGGAGTATAAATCATATCAAAGAAAACGGATTTTTCGCTGAAGCACGAAATATCCATCGGAAGGGAATCCTCCTGCTTTAGCCCCATAGAAGTAGCATTGATGATGAGCGCCTCTTCTGGAAGCGGAACCAAGCTGCTATCGAATAAAAATGGATGGATTTTTGATTCCGGATAATTGCGCAAAATATCTCCAACCAGTTCGTTCAAACGCCCTTCCGAACGGTTTCCGATCCAAATTTCGGGACACCCGCGAATCAGGCACTGCATCGCGGCAGCCCGGGCTGCGCCTCCGGCCCCGAGCAGGACCACCGGCAAATCCCAAAGTCGCGTTTGCAGATTGCGCTTGATCGCAGTCTCCATTCCATAACCGTCGGTATTAAACCCCACGTATCCAGACTCGCGCCACCAAAGTGTATTGATAGCTCCAATTGACTGTGCGTCCGGATCGACTCGGTCCACCAACGGTAGCGCTTCGACCTTGTGAGGAATGGTCAGATTCACCCCACGAAATTTCTTTGCATGCAAAAGATCAAGAGCCTGAGGTAATTCCTGAATTGGAATATCGAAACGGATGTAATTCCAGTCCGAATACTGAGAATCTTCACGCGCAAGCTCTTCTAGCGCTGAATTATGCATGTGGGGGCTCAAACTGTGTGCGATGGGGTGTCCCAACACAGCCAGCCAAATACCCGGGCGGCTCCAATCTTTGAGATCATGCAGAGAGTATGTTGCATCATTCGAGAGTTTCGCGCTCATATGCTTCGTTAAAATTCTTGATAAAGGAATCGAAGAGAGCCTGTTTCTCAAAATCTCCAGATAGTTGATACTGATGGGCAAGATTTCGACAACAGCGGAAGAGCACTTCACCGACTGGGCAAGGGTTCAATACCCGTTCATCGGTAATTCCCTGCGGTTTCAATAGATTGATGAGTAAATCGTCGCGTGTCCGCATCAGCCCGCGCTCAAAAGGGTCTATGAAAAAAATGTCATCGCCCGTGAAGCATCCGACAAGGAACCGACCCGGGGCACCCACCGGCTCTAACTCCAAACCAACCCGTTGTGCTACCAACAAATAAATAACCGAAAGGGTCAATGGAATGCCCTTGCGTCGATCCAAAACACGATTGATGAGGCTATTTTGCGGGTCGTAGAAATTTTCGACATCACCGCGAAATCCGTATTCATGAAACAAGACTCGATTCAGCAGGCGACAGCGTTCTAAGTCGGAAGCCGGATGAACCGCTAGTTCGTAATAACGTTTTGCCAGAAGATCCAAAAATTCACAGATCTCTGTAGTGGAAATTTTAGGATTCACCGTCCGACACAGCATGATTAAACCAGTTTCCAGCTCGAACTGAAAGCTATCGATGAGTGCTCGAAACCTAAGTACGTGATCCTCAATGCCCAATTCGCTCATCCACTGCTGCGCGACCCTCTGATGGGATTGGTTATCAGACCCACCGTATTCCCGCAAAAATGATTCCGCCTCATTGAGATGACTGCGAAACAGCCGCCGGAGTTCACCCCTCACCGATATCGACTCATCATCAACCAGGCTGATCAGGGCCTCTTTTGATGGGAGTGAATCTGGATTTGGGTTGGGTTGCATCTCTTCGCAGAGCTTACGACCAGACGATCTTCTGGCTAGCCGAAAAAACACCCAAGTCGCACCAAATCACTCGCCAAAGAAAGCGTTGTGCTCCTGTTCTTGCCCAATCGTTGTGAGGGGTCCATGCCCCGGACAAACCAATGTCTCTGGATCGAGACTCATCAATTGGCTCAAAGAACTTTCATAAGCCTGAGAAAATGAAACCATACCCCCACCCATCGACCCCGCAAAGAGGGCATCTCCGACTACCACCAATGGCTGACTCAATCCTTCCACGACGACACTAGCGCCATCGGCCGCATGCCCTACTGTTTTCAGAATCCTCAAATTCAAAGCACCTACCTGATACCGATTTCCGTAGCACAACGCAGTGGCCCCGAGTACGCGTTGAGAATCGACCGCATATACCGGCACGGCCCACCTCGCCGACAGATCAGGTAAACAACTTATATGGTCTCGGTGGCCGTGTGTGATGAAAATGGCTTGAACCTGCAACGCATGCCCCTCCACTGCGTCAAACAAGGGTTGCGGATCGGTGCCCGTGTCGAAAACGACCGCATTCCTCTCCGAATCATATAGGACAAACGCGTTTACTTCACCTCCACGAAACTCAGTCGAAACCTGTATCAACCCGTGCGGGATCGTGACCTCGGGGTACCAGCGATTCTCTGCTAGATCGATAAGTCCCTTAGATGACAGGCCGAGTACTGGAGCCAACTTTTCCAGAGCCTCCCGATCACTGTATTCATTCAAGAGGCTTCGCACCCGCGCGGGGTCAATGCCCGCCCGCTCTGCCGCCAGGTCAGCCGGTATTTTGAGTCCAACCATTGCTTTCCGAAGCACATCAGCGTGAGTATCCTCTAGCTCAGGCATCGGTCGTTGCGAAAGGATCTGTGGTTTTAAGGCCGACTCTGCGCAACAAACTCAGGTAATCCTCTTGGAATGGGGCCCGGAATTTTAGGGGCTCCTGCCCGTCCAATCGGAATACCATTTCGCTACAATGCAGAGCCTGACGCGGGTGAACGAGCGCCGCCGCCATTTCATCGGTCCACCCAGTCTCAGTGAATTTAAGGAACCAGAGCGCATCTGGACCATAGATCTTGTCACCAACGACTCGATTCCCAATCCACTCCGCATGCGCGCGGATTTGATGCTTCCGGCCGGTTTCGATTTGGACCTCCACCAAGGAATACTCTCGGCCTATCTCCAGCGGTGCAAAATGGGAAACTGCGCGACTGCCCTGCTGGCCCTTTTGCGCTTTGCATTTCACATGGACCAAAGATTTTCGATCATTCACCAAAGGCACATCAACCGTCAATTTCTCACCCACAATCACCGGAAGAGTTCCCTCTAATACCGCATGGTAGCGCTTCTCAACCATCCGCTGCGCCATCGCCTTCTGCAAAATAGAACCCATTCCGGCATCTTTTGCTAAAACAACCAGGCCTGAAGTCTCTCGGTCGAGCCGAGAAACCAGGTGAACTTGATCTAAATTACGGGCTTCACGTAGGGCACCGACCAGGCTAGACCAAGGGCCATTTTTCGAAGGATGGCACACCAACCAGCCGGGCTTGTTGAGGACCAGCATCCGCTCATCTTCCTCCAGAATCCACGACTCTAATTCTCCAGGCTGCACCAAAGGGGCACGCTCCCCCACCCACTTTTCGATGTCAATGCCCTGTGGATTCACCATAATGCGGAATTTTTCCTTGCTGATCGGCCTCTTGCCAAACGACACCCGAGATCTACTCGATATTCGCAATCTGTTCTCGAAGACGTTCCAATTCGTTCTTCGCCTCGATCACGCCCTGAGTCATCTGCAGCTTACTCGCCTTGGAACCGATAGTGTTGAATTCGCGGTTAATCTCTTGGACGATGAAATCCATTTTTCGACCCACGGTATCTCCCTCCGCAACACACTCTCGCATTTGCTCAAAATGGCTCCGAAGCCGAGTGATCTCCTCGGCAACATCACAGCGATCTGCAAAGAGCGCGATTTCTTTCAAAACCCGCTCATCATTCAAATCTAAATCCTCCAAACCAGATTGGCGCAGGCGCTGAAATAGACGCTCGCGATAGGCGTCGACAACCCCATCGCTGTGCTCCTCGATCTGTTTCAAAAGCTCATCAAGATGTTCTACACGAGATGAGACATCAATTTTGAGGACCTCGCCCTCATCGCTACGCATTTTCAGAAAAGCGGCAAGCGCAGCTTCAAATGCCTGGATGACCACGGCTTGAACCGTATCGAACTCAGGAAGCGCGCTCGCCGGCTTGATTGACTTTACCAGTTCGAGCAAGAAGCTGCTATCAGGTGCAAACGGGATACCCACGGTCTTGGATAGACCCTCAAATTTCGAAAGGGCCCCTTCCACCGTCGCTTCGTCCCAGTTCAGACCCTCGGCACCCCCAAAAGGCGTTGCCTTTACGGTTACATATACCTTTCCCCGCGAAGCAGCAGCTCGAACGCGCTCCGTGATTTGCTGGTCGACGCCAATCCATTCCTTGGGGCTCGAAGTCGAGACCTCCAGATTGCGCCGATTTACCGACGAGATCTCTACCGTAATTTCCAAATAATTCGTACTGGCAGAACCTCTGCCATAGCCTGTCATGCTTTTCATGGGTGTGTCAGAAAAAATCCTAGAGATCGAGTCCCTCAGTCACGCGCGCGGCTTCCTGCACATCCTTGTCGCCACGACCACTCAAGTTACAGATCAGAATCGTATCCGGACTCATCTCTGCAGCGCGCTTCAGGGTGTAAGCGATTCCGTGGGAGGATTCCAGCGCGGGAATAATCCCCTCAGTCCTGGAGAGTCTTTGGAACGCTGCTAGGGCTTCTTCGTCCGTCGCATACCCGAATTGGATACGACCCAAGCTGTGATAATAGGCGTGTTCGGGCCCGACTGCGGCATAATCAAGACCGGCTGAAACCGAGTGAGTCAATTCGATCTGGCCCTCCTCATTCTGCAAAATCCAGGTTTTCGCTCCCTGCAAGACCCCGAGTTTCCCACCAGAAAAACGCGCTGCGTGATCGCCCACTGCATTTACCCCATGTCCGCCAGCCTCTACGCCGGTGAGGGCAACCGATGACTCCTCGAGAAACTCATGGAAAAAGCCAATCGCATTGGATCCGCCCCCGACACAAGCTACCAACTCGTCGGGAAGGCGCCCCTCGGCTTGTAGGATCTGTGAGCGGGTTTCCTCACCAATAATACGGTGAAAATCCCGGACGATCATTGGATAGGGATGCGAACCCAGGGCCGAACCGAGAATATAGTGGGTACTGTCGACATGAGTCACCCAATCGCGCATCGCCTCATTGACAGCCTCTTTCAAAGTCTTTTGACCCGCCTCCACACCACGCACCTCGGCTCCGCTCAGACGCATGCGGTAGACGTTTAGGGCCTGGCGTCGCATGTCCTCCGCCCCCATGTAAATCACACATTCGAGGCCCATTTTCGCGCACATTGCGGCTGTCGCGATCCCGTGTTGCCCGGCACCTGTCTCAGCGATGATTCGCTTCTTGCCCATTCGCTTTGCCAGGAGAGCTTGCCCCAAGGCATTGTTTATTTTATGCGCCCCAGTATGTAGCAGATCCTCACGCTTAAGGTAGATCCGGGCACCTCCACATTCTTCGGTGAGGCGATCAGCAAAATACAGGGGACTGGGTCGACCAACAAACTGTTTGAGGAGATAATCAAGCTCCTCTTGAAATTTCGGATCTGCTTTCGCCTCGAAGTAGGCTTGCTCAAGATCGAAAAGTGGGGTCATCAGGGTCTCGGGAACATACATCCCACCAAATGGGCCAAAGTGCCCTCGGCTATCCGGTAAGGCGTTTTTGGACTCCCGGGTAATCGAGCTTGAATCTAGGACGGGTGAGAGTGTCATAAATAGAATATCGAGATTTTAGCGGAGATCGCAACTTAAACGATACTTCACCGAGACCATCGTCAAATCATCATCGTAGTGATCGGTTTCTGAGAAGCGCTCAACCTGCTTCAGCAATAATTCATTGAGTTCATTCATCGAAATCTCCGCATTTTCTCGCAAAATATCAGCGAGCCGCGCATAGGAAAACTCTTTTCCATCACGATTCGCAGTCTCGGTAATACCATCAGTATACAGAAATAGGATGTCTCCCGGATTAAACGGCACCGAAACGTCTTTCAAAGTATGGCCAAAAATCCGATTATCTACCATTCCGAGCGCCATTCCCGAAGATTCAATCTTTTCGACGCTGGCTTCGGCCTTGAGGGTGCGCCTCACCACTATAGGCAATTCGTGGCCCGCGCGGGCCACCGTGACAGTGTTTTCAGAGACATCGATGATTGCGTAGACAAAGGTAATAAACATTTCCTTGCGCATTCCTGCCTCCATGAGTTCTCGATTCACGGCTTTGAGGACTTCCGAGGGAGATTCTAGGCTGAGCGCAAAGTGCCGGAGGTGTGTCTGGGTAATTGCCATCATCAGCGACCCCGAGATTCCCTTTCCAGATACGTCTGCAACCGCTACCCCGATGCGGTTCTCATCGATTTGGAAAACGTCGTATAGGTCTCCTCCCACCTTCTGCGCCAGAATATAGGTCGAAGCGATATCCAATTGTTTGAGATCTGGATATTCGCTCGGGAGCAGGAGTCTCTGGATATTCGCGGCAAGCTCAATATCAACATCCAGGCGATTCTTTTCCAACAGGAGGTGAATATTCGCGGCATTGTGTAGCGCCATGCCGGCATGCTCCGCAATGTTGTCAACAAGCGAAAAATCGACGTCTGTAAACGGTTGACGATTCGCTGGATTAGCCACGCAGAGGACTCCAATGAGTTCATTTCTGAACAAAATCGGCGAAGCGATAATCGAGTATACTCGAAGCGCTTCATCGCTGTGTTGAAAGATCCGACCATCCGAAATCGCGTCGCGAATCAGAATCCCCTTCTTGGTTTCCGCAACCGCTCCCACCACCCCTTCGCCAATCGGGAACGACTCCGAGCGGAGAATGCGCTCAAGAAACTTTGAGCGCGTGCTGAGATTGGCCATCTCATCGGATCGTAGCGGTTTGTGCGGTGGAAATAGCCCTTCAATCGAGGCACAGCGCAGAAGCCGGCCATCTATGTTCTCGAAAATTGCTGCCGTCATCGCGCCCGTGCTTTTGACCGCCGCATGAGTGATGCGCTCAAAAAGTTCCTCACGCCGGGTTCCTTCGCCCAGTGCCTCCACCATGTTGTGCATGAATTCGATGACCATCTGTCGCTCCTGTTTGAGCAGGAAGGTCTCGTCCTGTGCCTCCCTCAACGCTTTCTTGGTCGAACGGGTTTGACGATAGAGTATCAGCAGGAGCGCAAGGGCAATCGCTAGGAGTATTTCCAGCATTGAGGACTCTGCCTACGCGCGATCCGTGGATCCATCAACCTGATTCTTCAGAAATGCGATCACATCCTGAAATTTTCCAACATTCCCTTCATCCACATCACAGAGAGCTTCATGCGCCTTAAGAATGGTTTCTTTGCTGCAATTTCTGCCCGCTTCGATCGGCTCACCAGCGCGGCGAAACTGGAGACCTTCGTAATTAAGCTCTCCGCTTGTGTCCAAAGATAGAATGTTATCCAGCCCTAAATTATAAACAAGTTCAAGGTGCCGCTCCCCAAGCCGCGTAAGTACGATACAGTGCCCCTCACCCTTCTCTTCGACTTCAAGCGCGGCACTTGCCAAAATTCCCAGAAAAGTACTATCGACGGTCGTACACGAGGCAAAATCGATGACAAAGGTGCAACGCCCCTTGTTTACCATCTCGTGGAAGAAATTAGCCAGTGGCTGTGAGTTCATGTAGTCCGCGCGCCCTTTGATTTGAACAATCACAGGGTCTCGGTAGGCACTGACTAGAAAAGTTGTCGCAGAATCCGCCATGAACGGTAAAACAGAGGGAGCGTCTCTCCACACAAGTCCCTCAAACTAATGAGATTTACAGCGTTAGGCAAATAAATCGTATCGAATTAATCATCCTTAACACTATTCAGAAAGCGTGAACGCTCTTACAAACTGGGCGCGAATCAGGCGCTTAAAGCTGATTTTATCGCGTCGAAGTCCGGCATTTGGCCCGGATCATCGGAAACAGCCGCATATTTAATCAGCCCATCGGTGCCGACCACAAAAGCCGAACGCTTGGCTACGCCTTTGAGGCCCTTTAAAGATTCAAATAGGCATCCGTAGGCAGAGGCGACCTCTTTGTTGAAATCGCTCAGTAGAGGAAAGTTCAAAGACTCTTTCTCGGCCATCACTTCTAAGGTGAATGGGCTATCAACGCTAATTCCAAAGACCTGGGCGTTCAGGGAACTGTAGCTGTTCAAAGAGTCTCTGATCGTGCACACCTCGGCCATACAAACGCTGGTGAAGGCAAGCGGGAAAAACAAAAGCACCACGTTCTTTTCACCCCGGTAATCAGACAGTGTTACCTCCTTCATTCCTGAAGCGTCTTTAGTGAAAAGGGTGAAATTCGGGGCAGGATCGCCGACGTTGATGGCCATAATAGATAAGTGGGATGAGTTCGCTCTGACGTTCGATGGGGCGAGACTCTATTTTTTTAGCCCAAAGGTCAATTCAGACTGTATCGAAATTTTTGATCGGAATGAACAAATACCAGGGCCTTCACTCAATAGTGGATCTGGCATTGCGCGATCCTCGACTTGGGAACCTAAAGGTTGGGCTAAGGGTGGTTTGCCGATATTGTTTTCACCCTGACGTTTCCTATCCGGCTGCTAGAAGGTATTTTTCCACATCATCGATTCGACCGGACGCGGAGAACGTTCGTTGTATTTTGCGGAGGACTTCGAGCTGTAAGGGACCATGACGTCACCCTCAGCCACAAAATAGATCAACTGGGCAATCGGCATTCCAGGATACACGCGAACCGGCTGGTGCACCGAAATCTCTAAAGTCCAGTGATTGCAAAAACCAATATCGCCCTTACCTGCCGTCGCATGAATGTCGATGCCTAGACGCCCAACACTGGACTTGCCCTCTAAAAACGGAACGTGTCTCAGCGTTTCGGTATACTCCGCCGTCACCCCCAAATAGGTCCTACCCGGATGCAACACGTAGCCCTCATTGCCAATCTCAAAGTGTTCGACCTGATTATGCTCCCGAGCATCGAGCACTGCACTTGTATAGACCGCAAGATTCGCTCCCAAGTGGACGTCATAGCTATTCGAACCCAGACTCGATCGGTCGAAGGGCGAAATCCCTATTTCACCGCGTTCCATCGCTTCCAGAATTGCTGAGTCACTCAAAATCATAGCACTGAGGTAACACGGCCCCGGACAGACACAAGTCAAACTGAGCGGATTCCCCCGCGATCAAAGCCTCATTGCCCAGCTAGGACCTGGGACGGAATCGAGCCATAATCGCTTTTTCAATGCG
>JBCCBL010000075.1:0-10446 GCA_039034055.1 Verrucomicrobiota bacterium
TATCTCGCCTGCTCAATCGAAGATTTTCCCGACCATGAACAACTGTCTACTGAAATCAAAAGTGCGGGTTTTAAAGAACCAAATGCCCACCGGATGACCGGTGGCATCGTCGCCCTACACCACGCTAAAACGGAAGAACGTTGAGACTCTTTTAAGCCGAAGCGCGCTGCATGCGTTTGTATTCGCCGAAGCTGATGAGGCGTTTCGATTCTTCATCCCAAAGAGACAGGAAGGCAGCTCCGACACTCCCACGTATTGTGAGGGTCTTAGCTTGCTGAAACATGCCATCTGAAGAATGGCAGTCCTCCAGGTAATAGTTGGGGATTTTCGGAGTTAAATGGTGCACGTGATGGTATCCAATATTACCCGAAAACCACTGGAGAATTTTGGGGAGCCGGTAAAACGAAGATCCCTTAATCGCCGCTTCGGTGTAATTCCAGGAATCCTCGTGCTCCCAATAGGCGTCTTCGTATTGGTGCTGCACATAAAACAGCCAAGCGCCTACGCTAGCTGCGATCCAGATCGGGACAGCATAACCAAAGAAAAACACTGAGAATCCAAAAATCCAAATCAACGAGATCCAGATTGTGAAAATCACGATATTCCCCAAAGCCAGTTCCCGTCGCTCGGCTACCCATGATTTTGAGTAGGAATCTGGAATCCGATGGAGGAAGGCAAACTGAATAAGCGCTCCCACTGAGAACAAGACGAAAGGGTTCCGGTATATGCGATACCAAGTTTGCTGTATTGGAGTCCAGCTATTGAATTCGCTCACCGTGACGGTCTTGATGTCTCCAATCCCTCGGCTCGACAAATTGCCCGAACTCGCATGGTGTGCGTTGTGAGATCTGCGCCAATATTTGTAGGGTGTCAGGGTGATCACACCACAGAAAAATCCGACAATATCTGCCGCCCGCTTTGACTTGAAAAAAGAGCCGTGCCCACAGTCATGCTGGATGATAAATGTCCTGACGACAAATCCAGCGATGAACAATGAGACCGGAATGGTTAGCCATAAACTAATGGTAGCGAGCCACAGGTTTAGAACGCTCAACACCACATAGGGCACCATGGAGCTGAAAATTTGTTGAGTGCTTCGCGAAATAGACGGCTTCTGGAATGGGGCAACAATGCGACGCCATTCATTGCGAGCTGGAAGTGATTTTTCCTTAGACATATTTAAAAATTCAGAAGGGCTTTTGCAGCCTTCCTAATACGGAGTTAAAATATCAGTATTGAGGTTATTATTCGGTAGGGCCTTCGACAAAAGATAAAGTTCCATTGCTCTCGAGCTTCCGATAGTAGCAACTGGAGCGATGATTCCCTTCCGCATCCCTGGTGTGACAGACACCAGCCCCTTGAGGTATCGCCCGATACAGGACGCTGTTTTGTTCGCAATTCACGCGGATTTCCACGATTTTCAGAGTATCTCCAGAGGTCGATCCTTTAATCCAAAGCTCGTTGCGCGAGGTGCTCCAGAACGTCGCAAGGCCACATTCTCTCGCTGTCTCGAGCGCAAGCTGATTCACGTAACCAACCATCAAAACATCTCCGGTCTCAGCATTTTGCACCACCGCGGGTATCACATCCTGGCCACACGCGACTACCTTGGTAAGCTTACCAAAGTCTAGCTGGAGGCTACTACCCTCTTCTAGTAAGTTGACGGACATCCAATAGGAAGACCATAGACATCCCAATTGGTCAAACAATATGCTCAATAAGCATGAAGATCAGTTGGTCTAGTCCTGGCATAGAGTAGGAATTCTAATTTCGCGAAAGGCCTTCTATAAAACCTAAAACTATGTATGGATTACTCCAGAAATCAGACTGGCATGAATACCTCAATTCAAGAAATCGTTGTTAAAACACTCCCAATAGAGCTGCACGCGCTGCTCAAATTTGCGAAAATTGTCCAGAGCGGAGGAGAAGCCAAGCAGCTGATCGCGCAAGCAAGGGTCTCCGTCAACAATGCGCTCACCACTCAAAAAGGGAAAAAAATAGTGGAGGGCGACGTCGTGAAAATCTTCGACAAGACCCTCATCGTCAAAGCTTCAAATCAATGAGCAATCCTATCAACCGTTGCCTCAGAATCCCACACTAGAGGCATGTAATCACCGCCTGTTCCAAGCGCTTCAAGGCCTCGGGAAACAGATCGGCATCTAAAGCCCCGAAACTGAGGCGCATCGTTGAAACCTGAGCGTCAGGTTCCGGCATGCAGACAGCCCCCGGCACATATAATACTTTGTGATCCAAGGCTGCCTCAAACAAACGGCTCTCAATGCCCGTATCCACGCTCTTAGGACCCCGAGCCCACAGCAACAATCCACCCTGAGGTTCCTTCCACTCAAAGCCCAAGTCCTTCAATCTCGTCTCCTCCAATGCTTCGATAAAGGCATCTTTCTTACGAGTATAGTGGGCTCGCATTTCGACTTGAAACCGCTGCCAACCTTCAGTCAATACCACACGTTCAATAATCGATTGGTTGAAGTTTGCAGTTCCGAAGTCCTGGTGGCTCTTTAACCGGGCACAGCGTTGGCACCATTCTGGATCTGAAAAAATGCCGTATCCTACCCGTAGCCCCGTCGCAAAGGGCTTGGTAAAAGTCCCCAGATAAAGCCTTGGAAAGGCCTCAAACACATTCATAGACAACACTGAGGCGGCTTCGGGAGGCTGCTCAAACCATAGGTCTCGATAGGCCGCATCTTCCACTATGGGCAAATACCAACTGCGTTTGGAAAGCTCATCGGCTAGCCCAACCTTCTCCAAAACCGACAGTGAATGAGCCGTCGGGTTCGCAAAATAGCTCACGAAGTAAACCGCCTTCACACGATGAAATTCCTCAGAAGCTTTCAATGCATCCAGGGCCTGCGGGAGTGCCGTCAGATCCAGACTTCCGTCATCTCGAGTGGGAAGGCTTCTCATCTCAATCCCTAATCCGCGCGCCAATTCCACAAACACAAAATAAGTGGGTGCTTGGACAAGCACGATATCCCCCGGTTCGCAAAGCGACTGCATAGCCAGATAAAGTGATTGCTGTGAGCCGTTACTGATTAAAACGGAATCGCGATCTGGGAGCGCCTCAGAGAGAGATTCACCGGGATGATCCGACAGGCAACGCAACGCCTCATCACGCAGACCAGGGCGACCCTGATTACTTCCATACTGAAGGATATCCGTACGCCCTTCAGCCGCCAGACCCTGCACTGCATCAGACACCAAATCCATCGGCAGGCACTCATTGTCTGTGAAACCGGCAGCAATCGAAAGAAGGTCCTTTTGAACGAGTGCACGCGCCATCAAATCATCCACAACAGATTTCCCCAGTTGAGAACTCGAAGAGGCGTACGAGGGCTTATTCAAACACAGTCTGCTCACCCCATGTTCATCTTAGGTGAATTGAAGCTAAGCAAGGAAACAAATTGCCAGCGTTGTACTAAACCGTCATCACTCCGAAATTTAAGTGAAATTCAGTCAGCGTGCCCGCCCCCAACCAACACCTCATCACCCATCTCAATCGCGTCGAGATCCTGTTTCTAATACTCATAAGCATCGCGCTTGTTGTCCTCAGTTGGTTCGGGTTCAAAGACACCCGCTGGATGATCACCTACATCGCAACCCTCGGGATCACGGCGCCGATTCTCTACAAAAGTCACCTTGAGGCCAGTGAGTTCATTCATCGAAAACCCTGGCGGCAATGGCTTGCGATCAACTTCCCCGCGATCTCGATAAGCCTCATCTATCTGGCAGGACTTTTCTTTCAATCCCAGCTCGAGATACAAATTGGCGGCGAGCCCTACACCGGCTTTTCGTCGCCGATAAGTCCTTGGTTACCCTCTCAGGTTTCTATCAATAGTTCTCTAAATAGCCAGACTGGATACGTGGGTGTATATTTGATTGCGAGCCTCCTGCTCTTCATTCCCAGGACGAAACTCTTCTTCGAAAGGTTGATGCAAGTCCTCTTCATCAACAACTTTCTACTGTGCGTCGCCTTTCTGATCGGGAGCCTTATCAAATCTATCGAATTTCTAAAAGACCTCCCGGTCACCGTCTCACCCGTCCTTACCAGTTCAGATGCTTGGTCCGGCTTCATACTTGTCTGGATCGTTTCGCTATGGGGCCATTTTATTTCGCATTTCCGATACCGGAGAATGGAACGAAGCTTCATAAACGAACGCCGCTGGGTGCTAGCGGCAACCGGAATCGCGATACTCACGCTGACGAAAAACATGAACGCCTGGCTCGCAATGTGGCTCTTCGCGGTGATCGCTTTCGCCCTAATCCACTATGCACGGCTCATTCAACGAAGATCCCGGCATCGCAGTCGTAGAAAAAAAAGAATTTGGATCGCGATGTATTCACTCTCCATCGTGTCCATAATCTCAAGTCTTTGGGCTGCCACCCAAGTATCGATCTTGATCACCGAAAACATGCGCTTTTCAGATGAGCCTCGAGAGCAAACCTCCATCCAATCTTCCAGTATCGAAGCAGCCCTCCGCATGATCAAAGAGCGCCCGATTACCGGCTGGGGTTCCGATAGCTTCAACCACATGGGTTCGTTCTTTACCGAACCGACCGAGGAACCACTCATGATTCCCAGTTCAGATTTTCTCTTCAATATGGTGCAGTTTGGATTCCTCGGTTGCCTACTACTTGCTTGGATTCCCACAGCCCAAATATTCAAATACCTCAAAACCCGCAAACGCAACAATGTCTCGGACTACGCCGTCCTCGCTACCGGCATCGGAGTCGCATTCGGCATCGCCGCAGTGCCCACCATACACGGGGCCTATATCTATCTTTGGCTCGTCATTTTATTTACAGGAATCCGCTGGGCCGACATCAGTTTCGCCGAACGCTTACAAGAAAAACGATACCAGCAGAACGTCCGAGTTTTTCGAGAAAGCTAACACTCCTCTAAAATCAACAACAACAGGCCCGGTGAACAAACACGCGATCATTATAATAGGTGCCGGAAGCGCAGGATATGCAGCTGCCAGAACCGCTCGTGAGCACGTCGACGACGTCGCAATTGTCGACTCCAGCGAGGAACTCGGAGGACTGTGCATCCTCAAAGGCTGCATGCCATCAAAGACCCTCATCTACATGGCGGAAGTCATGCACCACGCCAAACATGGAAAAACCTTTGGCTTAAACATCCCGCAAGTCAGCGCGGATATGCAGGGAGTCCACGCCAGAAAAGTCCGCCTAATCGATGACTTCTCGAGCTTTCGCAAAGAAAACCTCCAATCCAAAAAATTCACCCTCTACCGCCAACCCGGACGATTTATCAACGAAAACACCCTAGAACTCCAAGACGGCACTCAACTAAACGCAGACAAATTCATCGTATCGACCGGTTCGCGTATCGCCACACCGCCGATCCCAGGACTCCGAGAAACCCCACATTGGACCAGTGATGACGTCCTTGACATCGATTTCCTACCAGAATCCATAATCATCCTCGGGGGTGGCATCGTCGCCTGTGAGCTTTCCCAATTTCTATCCCGAATGGGAACTCAAGTGACTCAGATACAGCGCAGCAAACAAGTCCTCACGGACATGGATTCTAAGGCTGTCAACATCGTACAAAAAGCTATGCGCGATGAGGGAATCAATCTAATCACCGGCACTGCTATCAGTCTCATTCAAAAAACTGAGGGCCTCTACGAAGTCACCTACGAACACCAGGGCGCCACGAAGACCGCGCGCGCTCAACACCTATTCAATGCCCTGGGCCGGGTACCCAACACCGTGGGTCTCGACTTACAAAATGCCGGAGTCTCCTGCCAGCCTGGCGGCCAAATCGAGACCGATCCCTACCAGATGACCTCAAATCCAAATATCTACGCGGCAGGCGATGTGTCCGGACCCGACGAAGTCGTTCACGTAGCTTTAAAACAGGGAGAGACCGCAGCGCGACACGCTCTAGGTGTAGACACTGCGCCAATGTCCTACGCAATGCCCCTAGGAGTCATCTTTACCGACCCGCAACTAGCACGCATCGGCCCTTCGGACCAAGAACTCATCGCACAAGGCCACGATATCGTCACTGCTGATTTCCCCTTTGACGACCATGGTAAATCAATGCTCATGGAAGCCCTTTATGGCTATGTAAAACTTGTCGCAGACCGCAACACCGGGAAACTCCTGGCGGCTGAGTGCGTGGGCAAAGACGGAGGCGAACTACTCCATATGATGACGGTTCCCGTTCAGCTAGGCCTCACCGTTCACGACCTAAAGGGACTCGATTGGTATCACCCCACGCTCGCAGAAATTTGGGAATATCCCCTTGAAGATATCCTAGAAGAAATTACCGCTTAACGACACCGCAAACACAACATGTCCGAAATCCAAGATCCACAACTCCTCGTCGACCTCCTCGAAGCCCGCTCTCCTACCGGCCACGAATTTGAAGCGCAAGCGGTCCTGGATCGTGAATTCGAAACAACCGCCGACGCCTACGAAAAAGATGTCATGGGCAATCGTATCGCTCGAATCAATACTTCCGGCGACCCCATCGTCATGCTCGCCGGACACATCGACGAACTGGGCCTCATTATCAAACATATAGACAAAAAAGGATTCCTGTATTTCGACGTCCTCGGCGGACATGACATCTCCCTAATATCTGGACGCAGGGTCTCCATCCTCACCGATGCGGGGGTCGTGAGTGGAGTCACCGGAAAACGCGCTATCCATCTTATGGAACCAGAGGACCGAAAACGCGTGCCGAAAAAACACGAACTCTGGATAGACATTGGCGCGAAATCCGATGAAGAAGCCTGCGAACGGGTGTCAATCGGTGACCCAGTCGTCTACGACATGGGCTTTGAAAGGATTCACGGCACCATCGCTACCGCCCGTGCCTTCGATGACAAAGTCGGGGCCTATACCGCGTTTGAAGTCCTCAAACGCATACAGACATCCGGCGAACCGATGGACGCCCAACTCGTCGCAGTCGGGACCACCCAAGAGGAAATTGGGACCCGTGGAGCCACCACCTCAGCATTCTCAATCGCACCTCATATCGGCATCGCTATCGATGTCGGACATGCAACCGATCATCCCGACACCGATCCTCGCAAACACGGACTCTTCAAGATGGGAGACGGCCCAATCATCGGCCGCGGTCCCAACATCAATCCATTCGTTTACAAACGCCTGATCGAGGTCGCAACTGCTGAAGAAATTCCGTACCAAATCGAAGCCGAGCCTCGCCCCACCGGTACCGATGCACGCGCTATCCAAATGGCCGGACCCGGCGTCGCCGCCTCCGTAGTCTCAATACCCCTCCGATACATGCACACGCCCAGCGAAGTCCTTGACCTTGAAGATCTGGAAAACACCGTAAAACTCCTCGTCGCCTTCACAAAATCACTCAAAACCGGCGAACACGGCATCTGGTAGAAAAGCTCAAGCCTTCCCGAAACCGTATTTCCGATACAGGTTGCGAAATTGATTATAACTGATCCCGAGGAGCGTGGCCGCCTCCGGTTGCCGATTATTGGCATCGATCAGTGCCGTTTGAATCGCGCGTTTCTCAAGATTCTCAACCGCATCCTTCAGGCTGCTTTCCCCGATATCCCATCCAAATAGATGAGGAGTCGCCTGCGTAACACTTTCAGAAAGAACCGCATGCTTTGAATCCCAAGGGCTCTCGAAAGCATCCAGACGCACGTCCCTAACCACATCCCCCGCACTCATCACCACAGCACGCTCAACGACGTTCTTCAGCTCCCGAATGTTTCCTGGCCACGTATAGCCCGAAAGCGTTTTCATCACCGAAGCTGAAAACTCCGGCAGACCAAACCCGCCCATCTCTTGGATCATCCTCTGCCCAAAATGACGGGCTAAAAGCTCAATGTCTCCCTCGCGAACCCGCAGTGGCGGCAGATGCAATACCTCAAAAGACAGGCGATCCAAGAGGTCAGCCTTAAACTTGCCCTCCTGCACGAGCGCCGGAAGGTCGGCATTGGTCGCACCGACAATCCGCACATCCACCGAAATCGGCTCATTTCCCCCAACTCGTTCAAAAAAACCATACTCCACAACCCGTAGAATCTTCTCCTGCACTGCCATCGGCACCTGCCCGATCTCATCAAGAAAAAGTGTTCCTGAATCCGCCATCTCGAAACGACCCCGGCGACGCTTCACCGCCCCTGTGAACGCGCCCACCTCATGTCCAAAAAGTTCCGACTCCAAAATCGACTGCGAGAGCGCCGCACAATTCAAAGTGATCAGCGGCCGCCCCCAGCGCTTCGACAAAAAGTGAATGCGCCGCGCTGCGAGTTCTTTACCTGTCCCCCGCTCTCCAATCAAGAGAACCGGTCTCTCCACCGGTGCCACGCGGCTCAAATCCTCCTGAAACGCTAAAAAAGCGTCCGATTCCCCAAGCGGGTCTGGCATTTCAGGCTGCTCACTCATAAGTGGTTAATTTCACCACATTAGATGGATTAAAAATACATAAATTCAATACTTTTGATGCCCTCTTAATCTTTTGAAATTTTAAAATGTTTACATACAAAGACTTACAAAACCAAATTTAAAATTGGCACAATGCCTGTTTAATTCGTTCAGAATCAATCAAACCTTTCAAAACAAGAGATAAAACTAAAACAGATAATCCCATGAGCATATTCTC
This sequence comes from Verrucomicrobiota bacterium, assembly GCA_039034055.1. Classification (GTDB taxonomy): domain Bacteria; phylum Verrucomicrobiota; class Verrucomicrobiia; order Opitutales; family JABSRG01; genus JBCCBL01. The sequence continues at coordinate 8,642 of JBCCBL010000075.1, forward strand.
ACGCTTCCGCGATATCGTATCTTCGAACATCAACTCCATGCTGGATAAAGCTGAGGACCCTGAAAAACTCCTCAAACTTATGGTCCGCGAAATGGAAGACACCCTTGTCGAGTTGAAGTCGTCCTGTGCCAGCGTTATTGCAAACCAGACCAAAAATGCCCGTATAATCCAAGAGGCCCAAGCCCTGGCCGACCGCTGGCAAAGCCGCGCTCAATTGGCCGCCGAGAAAAGCCGCTCCGACCTTGCTCGCGAGGCTCTCCTCGAAAAACGCAGCGCATCCAAACGCCTCTCCGATCTCCAAACAGAACAAGCCGAGCTTGAAGGCATCATTGCTCAATATAAAAGCGATATTCACGAACTGGAGTCCAAGATCGACCAAGCACGCAAAAAACACGCAGTCCTGGTGCAACGCCATCGTCAGGCCGATCAGCGCAAGCAAGCCCAATCCGGCATACGCACCTATAACAATGCCGAATCCATGGCCAAGTTCGACGATCTTGAGTCAAAAATCGACCGCATGGAAGCCGACGCCGATTTGGTAAACGCCGGAAAAGCGGATATTGATGAAGCTTTTCGTAAGATCGAAACTGACGACGAACTTGAAAAGGAGCTGGAAGACCTTCTAAACAATAATAAGAAATAATTGAGCCCTAGTTTCTAATCCAGCACTCTTCACGCTATGCCTGCTTCTTACGTATTAGTAATCATCCTGGTGGCCATCATCGCCCTGACGATCATCATCCTGGCTTCAATGTTTCTTGAGAAAGGCCGGGACCCAAAAGGTAAGAAAGTCAAAGACGGCAAAGATTCTCCCGAGAACCTACACGACCTCTCGAGACGATGTCAAAAATTGGCCGCACGCATCCAGGCGCTCGAAACCATAATTATCGAAAATGAACGCAACTCTAAATCCACCACAAATGACAGATTTTGAAAGCCCAAACGGTTGGCACCGCTCAGAAAAGGGAATCTTCCTTGGGATCTGTAAAGGTTTGGCGGAATGGCGCGATGTCCCCGTATTTTGGATACGATTCGCGATGGTAGCATTAACCATATTCACATTCCCACTACCCATCTTCATATATATCTTCCTTGCCTTCATAACACCCAAGGCGCGAAAAGATGGCTGGACGCCCAAAAACTCCGAATATCGCACCGTAAACCAAACACTCGACTCCCTCGAACGCCGCACCCGCCGCGTTGAAGACGCCGTTGTCAATCGCGAGACCGACTGGGACCGACGGTTCCATGACAAATGACATCCACTCGTAACCACGCTCTTAAAATAAAATGATCAGATTCACCAAAAGATCAGCGTTTATTTCAAGCACAGTAATCGCCATCGGCCTCTTAACGGCCTCTCTAATAAATGCATCAGAACGCAAACACCCACACCAGGGACACACAGGCGCTAACCAGACCGACGTATTCAAAAATTCACGCAAAGAAGATAAGATTGAGGCTCAACCAATCGCGGTTTACATGCTAGAATCCCATGATAGCAAGCTTGAGGCCCCGGAGAACGCCTCCGAAGCAGGCCAAAAGGCCGAGATTGGTCCTATCGTCATAAATATCAACATCTATCTAGATCCTGCACAACTCGAAGAATCTTCATCGTTTATAGGTTCAATCTAAGGGCGAAATCCGATTCCCAAACGAGTCTCTGCGAATCATGCAAAATACAATGATTCCCTACTCCAGACTCAACAAAAGCTTCAGGCCAAAACGTCTGAGGCTATTTTGCAAATCGCCAGACAGGTGCGTCATTGTCATACCTATAGATATACACACAGAACCGATTAAAA
>JBCCBL010000076.1:0-10444 GCA_039034055.1 Verrucomicrobiota bacterium
CCCCGCCCAACGATCGGAGAGTCTCCAGAAGCGCGCGCGCCGTACGGGATCCAATTCGGTTAAAATATCGTCAGCTAAAAGTACAGGCAAGCGGGCTGTCTGTTCATAAACCCAGCGCAATTCGGCAAAGCGCAGTGCAAGGACCAAACCCCGTTGCTGACCTTCTGATCCATGAGAAGCCGCCAATTGCCCATCCAACATCAGTCGCAAATCGTCGCGCTGCGGTCCCTTCTGAGTCGCCCCCATAATGCGATCGCGCTCGTGAGAATCTCTCACTAGATCACTCCATTCACCCTCAGTCTTTACCTGAATCGAAGGGATATATTCAAGGGTGGGCACTTCCCGCCCATCGGCGAGATCTGCATAGGTCTCCCCCATCACCTGACCTAATTGATCAATCACCTCCGCGCGCATCTGCGTAAGCTCGAAAGAGGTCGGCACCCACACTTTGTCGAACGCAGCAAGCTCGGCATCGGTACGACCCCGTTTCAAGAGTTGATTACGCTCGATCAACGTCTTTTGAAATCGCTGAAAAGTATTTAAGTAATCGATACTCGTCCCTGCGATTGCCATGTCCAAAAATCTCCTACGCTCAGCGGGGCCCCCACGGATCAGTTGGATATCCTGCGAAGCCATAGTTACCGATGGAAACTGGCCAATGTACGACGATAGACGCCTTACTGGCTCCCCATCTACTGACACCCGGCGCGCTCGTTTCTCTAAAATGGCCGATACCGTGGAATCTCCCTGAACATCGTGCTCCCAACGCGCGTAAATACTTGCAGACTCAGCTCCATTTTCAATCAGTATCGAACGATCCGATACTCTAAAAGACCTCAACGAATGCAGGAAACTGACTGCCTCCAAAAGATTGGTTTTACCTTGTCCATTTGACCCCTCAAAAAACACCCGCGCGTGATCGCAAGAAATAACAGCATCCTTGACATTCCTAAATTGAAAAAGCCGTAGCGATCGGAGGCGCATTAAGCTTCGCTACGGGATTCGTAGACGCTGTCCCGGTTTCAAATCCGCGGGAGAGCGTAAAAGCTCCCGGTTGGCATTGAAAATATCCATATAGCGCGTTGAAGTTCCATACACCTCACGAGAAATCCTTGAGAGCGTATCGCCCGATTTCACCACATAAATCCCCGATTCCGTCGGAGATGGAACCGGGCTGGGAGCACGCTCAGGCTCGCCCGGCGCCGACCAGAAATCGGCTGCTGGTTGTCCCCGGTTGGCATCGGCGGGGTTGAGTGCAGATACTTCACCCTGCGCTTCGGCGAGCGCCTTGCGAAGCGCGTTCTTGTCCTGCCGCAGAGCCTCCATCTGCCGTTTCAAGCGCTTGTTCTCATCTTTAAAATTATCCAGCAGATCTAGGAGATCGACGCGATTGTTGCTACTAAAAATCTGTGGAGACTCCAATTGTTGAAGAAACATTTTCTTCCCGGTCTCAATTCGTTGACGGACTCGATCCGCATTGGCCGAGCCAGGCGCCTGCTCTAAAAAACGTGTGTAATGATAGATCGCCTGAATCGGGTCTTTGATCTCCTCCAAAAAAATTTCCCCGATTTCAAAATGCGTCTCTGGAGCTTCATCCCGCTTATCCAAGACTCTCAAAAAAGCAGCTAGTGCTTCCTGCTTTCGATTCTGAGACAGCAACTCTCGCCCACGCTGGAAATTAGTTTCATCAATCTCAGAAACCACCGTCGGAGTGGCCTGATCACAGCCAAGCATCAGTAAAACACTAAATATGGCCCCTATTCTTCCCCAAAAATGCATTCAGTGACCTCAATGACCCCACCCTGAGATGACAAACCCTTATTCAAAATAAGCGCCCAAATCATCGGCCAATTCCCGATAGAAGCGTCTTCGCTTTATCCCCCAAGGCACTGACCAGGGCTTCCTGATCTCCTGCGTTTGCCCCAATGCAGTTCACTAAAGCGCTCCCAACGATCACACCATCCGCGATTTCTCCGACCGCCTTCACGTGCTCAGGTTTCGAAATCCCAAAGCCAACCGATACCGGCAAATCTGTATGCTCACGGATCAAAGCGACACGCTCCGAAAGATCCGATACCAGCGACGCGCGCTCGCCCGTGACCCCTGCTCGCGACACATAATACACAAATCCTGTCGTCGCGTCACAGATCGTTTTCACCCGGGTCTCCGGAGTAGTCGGAGCCACAATGAAAACCGTATCCATCGCGTGAGATCGGCAAATCTCCAAAAACGTCCCAGCTTCTTCAGGCGGCAAATCGAGCATCAAAATCCCATCTACCCCCGCATCTTTGGCCATTTTTACATAAGCCTCCTCTCCTTGAGAAAAAACCAAGTTGTAATAGGTGTAAAAAACGATTGGCAAGTCCGGCGCATAGGCCCGTATTTCGCGAACCTGCTGGAACACCGTGTCGTGGTTCGCTCCACTCTCTAGGGCACGCTGGGCAGCTAATTGATTGGTCAAACCATCCGCTAACGGATCCGAAAATGGGACCCCAAGCTCAAGCATATCCACACCCGCATCGATGAGCGCTTTGCAAGCCGCGAATCCTCTCCCGGGGGTCGGATCCCCAGCGCACACATAAGCAATGAAAGCCGAGCGCCCCTCTCGCTGGGTCTTTTCAAATAATGCAGAAATTCTTTGTGGCATCCCGAAAGCTCAGCAAAGCCTAAATCGAAGCTCAATTCTATTCCGCTCCAACCCGAGGACTCGATCCACTCAAGATCTTATAAAGCTGCTCCTGCACAAAGCGCTCGGCATTTCTTTTGGTGCCCCGAAGCGCCATCACCTTCCCCGAGTCCAGATTGATCGCACACACCACATACCCATAATACGAAGCCACCGGATCGAAGTGAAAAAAAGTATCTCCCGCGAACAGATCGAGGATTACATCCCGATATTGGCAACCCACCACAGTCACTGACTTTTGCGTTCCTGCCAGGTAGAAGCACATCAACCGAGTGCGGACTTCCCCAGCCGTCGTCAGGGCCTCCGCTCGCACTGTCTTACCCGTCATCGTGTAGGTTTCTAGCTTGTCTCCCCAAAACGTCTGCCGAATCTCAAAATGAGGAATGCTGTTAAGAATTCCCGCCACTGGCGTCGTCACCGAGATGCTCCGATGCAGCCGACCGGTATTGAAATCAAAACTCTTGGTTCGAGTCTGCACCGTCTCCGCCCGCAAAGTGATGCGATCGATAAACGTTCCCGGATGAATCGACCGAATATAATTTTGATCTTCCTCGCTGAATGCAGAAATCGCACTCGTGAAAACCCGATTGTCCAAGTCCCTTCGGATGCTCACCATTTCCCCTTCCAGCCCGACAACTTCTCCTAAAATAGCCTGACTCAGATCGGCCGATCTGAACTCTCGGCCTTCAGCCAGCCCGGCCCAAATGCACCATGCCAAAAAAAATCTCACAATGCCCAAACCTTGCACGCTCCAGGTCGCGACTCCATCCTCAAGCATCACAAATCAATAAAGCAAATTGGTGCGGGTAGACGGAATCGAACCGACGACACCTGCTTGGAAGGCAGGGGTTTTACCTCTAAACTATACCCGCATAGAAGCCAAGCCTCCGACCAAAACCTAGCATCCGCGGAGCGTCAAGGGAAAGCTGAGACCGATCTTCAACTAACCTCAAAGTCCGACCCGCCGGACCTTTCGTGACTTTAAGAAAAAAAATCCTTGGCAGAGCAGACCCAAATCTTCATTTTCCAACCCTTCCTCTAGGTGGGATATGCAAGTGGCTAAAGCACGCAGACTGTAAATCTGTTCTCGTATGAGTTCGCTGGTTCGAATCCGGCTCCCACCACCATTGTTCTAGCGGTCTAAACCGCTTTTGGCCTCACCTTCACCAGTGGGGCTTTTTTATTGTTTTGCCCCATTTTTCCTCGTTTGACAGCAATATACACAAACGCGAATCTGTGTATCATGCGGAGGAATTCATACGACTTTGCATCGATCCACAGAGCAGTCCATCGCCCTTTATCGATTTCATTAGACATTGCTAATAAATGACTTGCGGAACTTTCATTTCTCGTTCGAATCCGGCTCCTACCACCATTTGGGGGGGTTGGAGGGTACACTAAAGATTGGGGTTTGGGGGGTATACACCACGCTCCTCGCCGTAAGTATGTAGCTCAGCGGTATTTGAACCCCCGCATTTTCGGTTCTTTGATGTTCTGCCGAAATGTCCTGAGGATATTCATAAAATGTGTCGAGCTGTAGACTCGCGGATTTTAAACTCATAAAAATATCTGAAAGTGTCCAGACGAACCAATAGTTAGGTTTAGAATCGTAAACCGTCCCTCCCACATAATCGATACCATGAGTGTCTTCAAATGGCTCGGTCCTGAAATACGGCTCTACAATTTTTAGCGGATCGGACTCAGAGCCAGAATCAGTCGGGAGCATCTCAACGAATGGGTGCTGTTCGTAGACAAATAAAACCCCACCTTTCTTCAATAGAGACGAAATCTTTTTAAACAACTTCTCCAAATCCGGAAGCCAGCCAAAACAACCAATACTGACATAAACAATATCAAAAATCCCATAAAAACGATCTTCGATTTCATAGACGTCTGTTCTAAAAAACTCGCAAGATATTCCACACGCCTTCGCTCGCCGCTGGGCTTCTGAAATCGCCATTTCCGAAAAATCGAACCCCACGCAGCGATTAGCCCCAAGATTCTTCAGTGACATAAGTTCAACGCCATTATTACAGCATACATGTGCGATGTCCTTACCAGAAATTCCAAGCTCGTTTAACTTCTCGAGTTCAGGATTTTCAAATACATAATAATCAGGGTTCTGGAACCGATCATCCCATTTACTCTGATTTTTAGCCTGATGCCTTGGCATTGCTTCATCCCAAGCCAAACGGTTGGCCCCAATGTAAAAAGCTGAACTCTTCATGCCTTCAAAATGTAGGACCAAACCGGTCCAGGTAAATAGGAATCTCGATAAAGGAAAATAAAGTTATATCTATTGATTTGTAGTTTTCAATCAAGCACTGGTGTACCCCCTCAAGACGAGCTTGCTGAGCCTTCCCAAACCCCTGCAAAGATCGCTAGCGCAAAGAGTCTAAATCCGATTTACGGCCCCGCTAGGCTAACGCCGCCCCTCGTTGATAGCTCTCTTTAAGTCTTCTTCGGACTTGATTACCTCCGGCCCTTTGGGCCCGAATATAGCATAGAGAAGCAAACCAAATAAGTTCAAAACACAGAGTACAACGGTCCAACAAATCTTGTCGGTGGATTCGATCTCCTCACTCTTCAGGTGGGAAACAAGCGTCCATGCCCATAGAAGCTGCATCACCACGATGACGATAATCAATAGGGTATAGTTTTCCATTTCTCGCTGAAGATGTGCTAAGCAAATTCGCCGCTAACACCTTTGTTTTTGATGCCTCTCCCTTGATCAAGGTATCGACATCCGCCTTGGTCAAGGAGATTCCATAAGCCTTAGATTGGCGGTAAGCATCTCACTTTTACCAATACCAGGACGGTCCTTCGCAGTCGATATAGGACCCGCAAAGATCCACGAGTTTTCCCTACTCCAATGATGCTGGAATCGTCATTGAGAAATAGGTATCAAAAACGAATGATCTTTTAAATATTTCGAAAATTCATGAAGGCCATCCATCTTTCATTCGCAATCCACCCCTATTTTAGATCGCTCATTCTCTCCGTATCTCTCAAAGTTATGTCCGAAACAAAAGCCAGTGCTAGCCTGATATTTTCTACGATCTTCCTCGAAGGGCTGTTTCGGTATTTTGCATAACTATGGAGGAGAACGCAGGCCCGAGACAGGGATACGCTCTCACACAGCAAGCGCACTCTCGTAAACTAGAGCGTTTTCCAGCGATTCAAGGTAATGCCGTAAACACAGCTATCGACATACTTGTCGTAAAGCCACTCGGCTTCCGCTAAGGTGCCCTCAAGGACGAAGCCAAGGCGCTCGGGTATCGCGCGACTCGGCTTATTCTCGGGATGCGCGCGGATTTCGACGCGGTTTAGGTGAAGCTCGATAAAAGCGTGCTCGGTCAAAGCACGCACCGTCCGCGTCATCAGCCCGCGCCCTTGAAAGCTTTTGCCTAACCAATAACCCACGGTCGCACTTCGATTCGCTTTGTTGATATCGAACAGGCTACAAATTCCCGCAAACTGGCCCTCGCACCAGATCGTCACATGTATTTTCTTCCCCCCAAAAACATGTTTCGACTCGGCCGTAATAAACCGTCGGGTATCCTCGACAGCTTTCACGTGGTCGACCCACGGCAAAAATTCCCGGAGATAGCGCCGCGAACGTTCCGTCTCCATGTAGATCGCTGAGGCGTCACGGAGGTCCAGGGGGGTCAAGTAGGCATCCTCGCCGATGGGAAATGTAAATCTCATAAGTGGGAGTCGTATCTCGCAATCAGTTGAGATTGCACCAGTAAAACTCTCAACATCTTTCCAATCCCGTCGAGTTATTAATGAGAATGCTTACTCATTCTGAGCCCTCAATCTCTTCGGAAAACCAGACCTACCATGGAGGTCTGGTCGATGGCTGGCAGGAAGTCACTGCCCTGCAAGACGAAGTCGAATCGATAGATCTGAAGGCTGGGATTCGAAACATCTTTTTCAGCCCGACCTGGACAAATGCGTGGTTCAAAACCCTCGGACCCGGAAAAGGCGAAAACCGAGTGGGCGGTAAAGCCCTCGCAGTCACCTGTCGCGACTCAGAGGGCGGCCTGGTCGGCTACTGGCCATTTTTTCAAGTCCCAGGTATTCGAAATCCAGGACTCTGGCCCTTCGCCTGCCAATCTGCAGATTGGTTTGAACCCCTCATCTCCACAACCGACCCTAAAGCCCTCACCGCGTTTTTCAGTCAATTTAAGGAACTTTGGAAACAGCATAGTTTCCTCTGGTTACCCTTGATGAGACAAGACGTATTTGAAGAGCACCTGCGACCCGCCTTAAAGCAAGCCGGAATCTGGTGCCTGGCTCGCAAACGGAGCGAAAATTTGCGCATCGACCTCGTTGATGGATTGGATTTCGAGACATTTTGCAAGGATTGCATGGGTTCGAAAACACGCCAAACCCTAGCGCGCAAACGCCGCCGACTCGAAGAGCGCGGCCCTATCAGATTTGAAGTCTATGATGACTACAAAAACGTGAAGCGCATGCTGAGCGAAGTCGTTCGGATCGAAGATGCAAATTGGAAGGGCCAATCGGGGCTCGGGCTCTTCTCCAAGAGCAATATCAAACAATTTTATTATGAATGCCTTCCCCAGCTTGCCGAATCGGGAAATTTACGCCTCAGCATGTTGTGGTCTGGCAATAAAGCGGTAGCCTACGAAATGGCGCTGATCCAGGAAAGTGACTACCTGATGCACAACTTAGCTTACCATCCAGACTTCTCAGCCTTCTCTCCGGGTCTCCTTTTGTTGTTACACAATATTGAATGGTGTTTTCTGAATAGATTTCGTATCTATGACTTCATGCAAGGCCCTGACGAATACAAATCGCGATTTGCAAATTTTCATCAGCCGCTTTTAGACGTGGCACTCTTCTCAAAAAGTCCCGCCGGAGCCGCTCACTATGCCCTGATGCGCTTCATGGGGAAAAAATCTTCAGCGCAATCATAAGGCCATGAATTTCGAGCTGATCAGCGACTACGATTCCGCAAAAATTGGCTTATACAAAAGCGTCCTAGAAAATGCCGGTATTCCGGTAATCGTGAAAAACTGGGAAAGCTCAAACATCACCGATGTCCCGATACCTGCCCTTTACCCCGCTATCTTCGTCCACACCCGAGAAGACCTGAAAAAAGGGCGAGAGATATTAAACTCAACGGACTCCGATTCCGATGCCGCTCTGGAAGACTGGGTATGCCGCTCCTGCGGGGAGACTATCGAGAGGCAATTCGCTGAATGCTGGAAATGCCAGGCGTCGGTAGATGCCTAAAGGGCGTCTAAGCTTTTTGCACTCTTTCACGCGCAACGGCTTCCGGAGACTGAACAACAATTTGCTTCATTCGAGCCCCTTCAACCGCCTCCGGCGCTTGAAGATGTTATCCCGCCCTTTCAACAAAGGCTCTTCCTTGGCTTCTGGCTCTTTCCGATCAGGAACCCACTTGAGTATCAGAATTCCTAAAACAACCAGTGCCATACATGTCCATACAAACCAGTCTCCATAGCGAACGTAAAAGGTCTGATAGCGACTGCGATCCGCATCATGGAAGATCGACATCGGTGATGATCCACGCGTGTAAATCGACCCATTTGCATCCGTAAACTCGGTACGAATCCGCCCTTGTCCGTCGATCCAACCCGACCAGCCTTCATTGCCCACGCGCACCACCGGACGCCCCGTCTCGACCGCCCGCAAGACCGAATGAGCGGCATGCTGATAAGCCGCCCCCTCTCGACCGTACCAGGCGTTGTTGGTTACGACAAGGAAGGCATCGACCCCGGAAAGCGCGGTTTCGCGCGCGAGGTGCCCGAAAATATCCTCATAGCATACCAAGCCGCCGATCCGGACTTCGCGACCATTCACATCGATACGCAGAGGCCTCGCGGAGTCGCCAGCAGTGATATCATATTCGGCGGGGATCGCCTTATCTAAAAACGGAAAAAGGCCACGCATCGGAACGTATTCGCCAAAGGGAACCCGTTTTCGCTTTGCATAGTATCGATCGTCGAGCCCGCCCTCGGGCGTCACCCAAAAGATGCCATTGTACCACTCACCCGACTCCGTCTCGATGAGGTTTCCCATAAGGATCGGAGTATCGATTTCTGCACTCAATCGAGCAATCCACCACTCAATACCATTCTTACCGCGCGCCTCCCAAGGGGTCGCACTCTCCGGCCAGAGAATGATCTCTGGCTGAGTCAATGCAGCTAGCCGCGTTTCGCGATCAATCGTCTTGAGGTGCTGGAGAGCCATCTCCTCATCCCATTTCACCTCTTGTGAGATCGCGGGTTGGATCGCTGAGGCGGAAAAGAGGGGTTGTAGGTCTTCCGATTGGGGTAGGACTCTCAAATAAAGCACCAGGCTGCCAAACAACGCCACCATCACCACGTAAAACTCAGGACAAATGTTTCCGAAATAGCCGGCCTTCTTGCGCCGTTTGATCAGTTGGCGTGCATACAGGGCGATCCCGATATTGATCGCGACAATCAGTGCAGACACGCCATAGGCCCCGGTAATCGAGGCAAGCTGAAGCGCGACCGGATTACGCCATTGCGTCGTCGCCATCGGCAACCACGGGAAACCCGTCAGAAACCAAGTGCGCACCCATTCTTGGATCACCCACAGCCCCGCAAGCATCAAAAGACTCAATACCCGGACCGTCCCACTCTTTTTGAGGCTCTTGGGAACTGCCCAGCGCAACAAGCCAAAAAACGGAAGGTGCAGGACCGCAACCGTAGCGGCCAAACCGAGCACGATCAAAGGGCCCGTAAACGCTGGCAAGGGTGCTTCTGCATAGATCGCCACATGCCGCAACCACACCAAGAGCGAGCACCAGACAAAAAGCTGGCTGGCCCCCACGGCAATCCACCATCCTCGCCAACCCGGCGCAAAAGAAGCCCAGAGCACCCAGGGAATCAAGGAGACAAATGCAAGCTCGGCCCCGTCAAAGGGAGGGAAGGAAAAAATCAAGGCAATCGCGCTCGCGAATGCGGTCACCACAGCGTAGCAAGGATGCCCCGGCTGTTTCCACCAAGCGTTCCGGCGTTTCTCCGCCCGATGAGCTTCCATGCGTTCCTGAAAAGACGGCATATCCTATGCCCTCATGAAAGGCCCCACCTTTTCAACAAAATTTACAAGATCGCCTTGATCTATATATCGTATCGGTATTCATCCTAAAGCGACGCTGCATTGGAACAGATCCTAAGTCTCAAGCATCATTCTCTCAGGTTCGCGAATGCCCAATTCAAACAATTCCAAGATTTTCATCTCTCGCGTCTCGCGCGAACTGGGAACCCACGCAGAACAGCTTCGCAACGACCTGCAGGGCCTCGTCGAGTGTAAAGTGCTCACTCAGGTATCCTTCCGCCAGGAGCCAGATACCGAGACCACCCTACAAAAGCTTTGCAAAAGAACGACCGGGGTCAGGCTCTCAATCATTCGTGTGAATTCGAGTCCATTCGTGGTTTCAGCATCTAGGTGGCTCTCATCGAAAGGGTCCTATTGCAGTCTCCACTCGGCTCACCGGGACGATCAGCCCTCCCTTGAAAATACTTAGCCGCGTTTTCTGAGCACAAAAAAGCTCAACCGTTGCGGGTTGAGCTTTGGAAGTTTTCTGGGCTGTGAACTTAGGCTTCGACTACATTCACTTTGCGGTGCGCTTTGTCGAAGGCGACCTTGCCATCGGCGAGAGCGAACAGGGTATGGTCGCGACCGATGCCGACATTCGCTCCTGGATGGAAGCGGGTACCGCGCTGGCGGACGATAATA
>JBCCBL010000077.1:0-10429 GCA_039034055.1 Verrucomicrobiota bacterium
AGTTGCCAAAGAGCAGTGATTTGGGCCTTTGCCACATGCGCTCTCGCTATGACGGCAAATGCTCAGACAATCACGGTTGTCACTCCTCATGATGTAAGTGGGAGTACCGACGCGACATTCCCGGTTAATCAACCCATTACCCTGTCATCTATAGTGTCGGGATTACCGAGAGGTGGAGGAACTGTGAATGTCGACTACTCGATAACAGGCGCAGGCACGTTTAGTCAGAATGATTTAACGACGACTCCTTACGAATTCACTTTTACACCGAGCGTTCCAGGCACCTACACGATAGATGCTGATGTAGATGAGACCGGTGGGACTGATGCAGGGGCTAATATTGCATCCGCTACCTCTTTCACGATCACGGTTGTCGGGGGCACGAGCCTGAGAGCATCGATATCTTCACCTAATGACAGAGATTCGTTTGCTCTAGGTGAATCGGTGACATTCAGCGCAGTCCTTTCCAACGCTCAGCAAGACGCTAATGTCAATTTTTACGTCAATGATGTGTTGTTGAGAAACGATTCGATTTTTCCTTTCGAAACCACGTTTATTCCGACTTCAGTCGGAGAATTTTTGCTTCATGCGGAGGCGGTGCATTCGTCGGGTAGTGTCGAAACAACCTCGGAACCTGTTCTGATCTCTGTGATTGACCCCACACTCACCGCCTCACCTGACGTTCCAGTCCTTAGCTTCATTTACCCCTTGAACGGAGTTTCGGTACCCGCCGGTCAAGCGGTAACCTTATCTGTTGACGCTATTGCTTCAAACGGAGGCAGCCTGTCGGTTAGCTTTTTTCAGGATGGCACTCTTATCGCCTCAGACACTGAAGCTCCCTTTGAAGTCAGTTGGACCCCATCAACATCAGGCGATGTTACGATCACTGCTATAGTCTCAGAGGAAGGCGTCTCCGGTACAAGCCAATCTACTTTAGATGTTTCGGTCCTCGGCGAGGGAGTTCCCTCAATATCGCTTGTCTCTAGCCAGTCATTTGGGTCGCTCACTCTCGGAAATACTTTGGAGGTGACAGCATTCCTTAACGGAGCCTCCGGGAGTTCCACCGTTGATTTTTATATCGACGGAGTCTTGGTGAGTTCGACTAATTCATTCCCTTATACCCTATCGTATATTCCAAATTCGACCGGTGACTTCATCGTTTATGCAGTGGTGCAGGATCAAAGCGGGTTGAGTGGAATTTCGAATATCAATGAATTTAGTGTCGTTCCTGATGGTCCTCCGGTCGTTGAGGTGTCTTTAGACGAAGGGGTTACCTTTGGAGTCCGCGATCAGATATTGAATATAAATGCTACCGCCTCAGATGTCGAAGGAACCATTGATCGCGTAGACTTCTTTGTGGATGAGGTGCTAGTTGGGAGCGATGATGAGGCGCCCTTTTTTGCAGGATACCTTCCGGGTAGTGCAGGAGTAATCGAGATCGTCGCAATCGCTACCGATGATTCTGGAAATACCGCCCAATCAAGTTCTTTGACTGTTAGTATTGAGCAAGATGATCCTGCGGCAATCGTCGATCCAGTTAACAATACTGAGGACTTTGTTCAGTCGATTTATTCGGACTTCATTTTTCGCCAAGCAACCACGCGAGAGATTCAAGCAGTTCTTTCCGAAGAGGAAGCGGGTAATACTATTGCGCGCGAGCAATTAGTGATCGATCTAATTGAAACACGAGAGGGAGAGTCCGTGTTCGACTCCTTCAAGACGTACAAAGGCGTGTGGGGATATTATCCGACATCGATTGAGTTTGAAGCGGCTCTTAACGGCACCATCGCGAGTAGCGACAGTAGTAATGGAGACGATCATGCCTCCGATTTTTTCACGTCATTTCCGACCCCAATCTCATCAGGCGAGACGGTAGACGGAATTATCAACTTCTCCGGTGATTTGGACATATTTGAATTCGTAATAGACTCAGACGATTCCGTTACCGTCCTAGAGACTTTCGGCAATACAGACGTTGCAATGCAAATATGGAAAATCGTGGGGAATACTTGGTTCTTCGTTGCCCAAGATGATGATTCTGGAGCGGACAATAATGCGCTTTTAAGCCTGACTTTGGACACCGGGGTCTATCGCATTCACATCGATGGATCGACAAACGCGGTCACAGGAGCCTATGCGGTTGGTGTCAATGCAGACAGAGAAGAGTTTGCCGAATTGGGTCTTGATGAGACCCTAGCTTCCGAGCTGGCTCGTGGGCAAATATCATCAGAAGTGTATCAAAGGTCATTTGGTGATCTGAACAGCACTCAAGGTGAGTCTCTTTCAGAAACTCAGCGCCGCGACGCCACTGCGCGTCACTATGAAAATTTCTTCGATGAATCCGCGACTGAAAGTCAAATCCTTCAGGGAAGTCTAAGGATTGCGGCGTCCGACTTATCCTCATTCATCGCGTCGTTATCTTCCGGAGTTTTTGTCAGTGGTCAGCCCTACATCTGGGAGTCGCCTGACAACTCGTTGCGAACTTTCACGGCTTACGTGATTTTCGGGCTCTGGTCTATCGAGCCGACAGATTCTCACATAGATGAGGTGCTCTCTGAGGCGGCAAGTGATAGCAAAATTGATATTGTAAGATACGTCCTTGAGCATCCCAATTACCTGAACCGATTTAGAGCATTCGCAATTGCTGATCGTGAACCCCTGGGTGCAAGCTGGTATCGCTCGGACTGGCTGGGCGTTTATTATGAAGGATCTTATCCATGGGTATTTTCCATTGATTCTGAATGGTTCTTTACCATGTCGCGCGAAGAGTCGAATTTATGGCTCTATCAAGAAGAACTCGGATGGTATTGGACCAATCCTGACGCTTACCCATACCTTTATAGCGATAAAGAGAGTGGATGGCTCTACTTTGGCGGACGCGATGGAGACTTCGAATGGTATTATTCATTTCAGTCTGATTCATGGTTCTCCGTTGAGAACTAATCTTGAGTAGCAGTAAGTTTTACTCCCATATTGATAGCCCTCGTATTTCAGAGGGCTTCTTTATGACTGTATTTTTATTAGATAGTTTTAATCTGATTTTCCGGGCCTATCATGGTATGCCCGAATTAACTCGATCAGATGGTTTTCCGACTGGCATGTTGCATGGCTGGTTGAGGACACTCTGGAATTTGGAAGACCAATTTGGTCCTGATCAAATGATCGCTGTTATGGATTCGGGAGCCGATGACCGAGAGGCTATCCACTCTGAATACAAGGCCAATCGCGGGGAGACTCCCGAGGCGATAAATCAGCAGCTTCCCTGGTTGGAAAAGTTGACCGTCTCTCTCGGTATTCCTCTAGTCGAACTCAAAGGGGCCGAGGCAGATGATCTAATTGGGGTGTTAGCTCAAGCTTACCTCAAAGAAAACCACCAGGTCGTCATCGTCAGTGCTGATAAAGATCTCGGGCAACTTATCGTTCCGGGTATTCAACAACTTTACCCGCCACCGACGGCGAATCCGCGTCTTGGCTGGCGCACGATGGATTCGGATGCAATTGAAAAGAAATTTATGGTGAGACCTGATCAGATTGCTGATTATCTAGCATTGATCGGAGACACTTCGGACAACATTGATGGCATCCCTGGAGTCGGTCCGAAAACTGCCGCGAAATGGCTTAACTCTTACGGAAATCTTGAAAATATCATTCAAAATTCGGGGAGACTCAAACCACCTCGGTTCCAACAAATCGTGACAGATTCAAGGGAACTTCTCGTTCGGAACCAGAAATTAACGCGGTTGAATTTGGATCTCGATGTACCAATCCCAGCAGTCCCTGGGACCGATATTGAGGGCGCAATCGAAATTCTAGATACTCTGGAAATGAAAAAAGCTAGCAGAGATTTACGGACCCGCGTTTCATAAACCCGGCTTTTCCGATTTGTCCTGAGGATATCCGATGCCTCGAGCGAATCGGTTTTAGGCCAGGTGTTGTCGAATCGTTTTGGGTGATGTATTAGTAGACTGATCGTCCAATTATTCTTCGCGTCCCACTTTAGGATCGTAGATGTATCCGACTCCGTGAATGGTTCTAAAGGCTTCGAATGAGGTCTCGTGGCGATTAAAATGATCTCGAATCTTTACAATATACTGATCTAGAGATCGGCTGCGGACATCGGCGTGAATTCCCCAAACTGCGTGGATCAAACTACGCCGAGTGAGGACGGTATGTGGATTAGAAACTAAATACACCAGGATCCCCAGTTCCTTGCGCCCGATTTTCTCGGTACCTCCGTCTGGAAATTGCATTTCCAAGCGTTGTGGATTTACGACTACATCACAGAACTTGAAATCTTCGTTCGCAACGGTGGCGTTTTGAGTAATGTGAAAGTCTTTATTGGTCTCAGCCCTTCTCAATACCGCGTGTATCCGTGCGATGAGTTCGGGAAAAGAGAAAGGTTTCGTGATGTAGTCATCGCCACCCATTTCAAGACCTTTGACCTTTTGAACTTCTGAGCTATTACCGGTTAGAAAGATGACAGGAATGTGAACATTCATTCGCTTAAGTTCCTCCAACAAACTAAATCCTGACCCGTCTGGTAAATTGACGTCGAGAAGCATCAAGTTCGCGAAATTGTTTTTTAGAAACCGGGGAACATTGGCGGTGCGGTAGTAGACTTGAGTCATCATTCCCGCAAGTTCGAGCTGTTCGGCGATTAAATTAGCTAATTCCTTTTCGTCGTCTACGACAAGGATCAGGGGTTTGGGCTTAGACATGGGACTGAGTCGAGTTGAGTTCTTTGATGTCCATCAAAACTTCTTGAGCATGGAGATCTGGTTTTACCTTTCGGTAGGTTTTCAGAATATCCCCGTTGGGACCAATGAGGAATGAGACTCTATGAATTCCTTCATAGACTTTCCCCATAAACTTTTTTTCCCCATACACTCCAAACGCCTTCGCAATCTCGAATGTGGATGAATCCGATGCGAGCGGGAAGGGGAGTTGGAATTTTTTTCTGAACTTGTCGTGAGAACTTTGCGTATCGCCACTCACACCTATTATCGGAACGTCTACTAACCGGAAATCTTCATACGCATCTCGAAATGCACATGCTTCTTTGGTGCAGCCCGGGGTATCGTCCTTCGGGTAAAAATAAATAAGAAATGCCTTTCCTGCTAATTCCTGGGTATTACCGGAGACGCCTTCCTTACTGACAAAATCAAATGTAGGAGCTGAAGCCCCTTCAGCTAGAGGTTCAATCGAAGGCATGAATAGTTTGTTAGTTCAGCTGTAAAGATCGTATGAAAACTTGTTTCATTAAGTTGATAGGACGTATTTTTTTTTACAATTTCAAAATGGCGTATTTGAACACGAAATCGCTATCTTATCGGAGAATTAGTCTTAGCTGTAGTTTCTGAGTCCGAGATTACCCGGTCCTCGTGATGACTACAACCGGCAATTGTTTATTTGGGTTTCAAGAATAGCAGTCGCCCCAATTTGTTCTAGGGAATCCATGACTTCGTTCAAATTTTTTCGCTTCACCATGACGCGTATCGCATACCATTCGGGGTCTTCCAATTTTGCTACCGTGGGAGACTTGAAACCAGGGGTGATTTTCTTAGCCTGTTCGATAGATTTAGCGGGGACATTATATTCGAGAAGAGACCAGGAATTGGAAATGACGACGCCTTCGAGCCTTCTCGTGATAATGTCGGCAATTTCGGGGTCGCGCACGGCATTGTTTTGCAGCAGCACCACTTCGTAGGAATCGATATCTTCCAGGACTTTGAGTTTATTGGCAACGAGTGTACTTCCGGTTTCAACCAAGTCCACGATGGCATCGGCAACCCCCAGAGAAATCATGATTTCGACAGAACCCGATAAAGAGACGAGGTGCGGAGTGGCTCCATTGGCCTTGAAGTACCGATGCGCAATTTCAGGAAAACTGGTTGCGATGCGCTTCCCATCGAGATCTGATACGGATTGGAATGGAGAATCAGCGGGCACGCAAATCGACATCCGGCACCTCCCTATGCCTAGCCTGAGTCGAATGTCTAAATCGACCGCAGCTTCCTGGACTGAGTCAGATCCGGTAAGACCCATGTCTAAGGCTCCCTCTGCGCAGAGAAGCGGTATATCCGAACCCCTCAAGAAGATGATCTCAATGGGCATTCCCTTTACTTTGGCAAAGAGACTACGGTTTTGACGCCGAAATTTGATACCCGCCCTTTCGAAAATGGAGACCGATTCTTCAGCTAGTCTACCTTTACTCGGGAGACCGATTCGTAAATTGCTCATGATTCTTTCTGAGACCTAGATGCTTTCTCCTCAAGCCCGGAAATTCCGAAACGCCTTGCTAACTCATGCTCAACTTCTTCCAAATTGATATTGCTGTAGGTCAACAGGACGAACAGGTGGTAAATCACGTCGGCGGCTTCGTAGATGGTGTGTTGGCGGCCTTCTTCTCCGGGTTCGCTAGCAGCATCGACGACTTCCTGTGCCTCTTCAGTTACCTTTTCTCCGATTTTGGGCACCCCCTTTTTGAGGAGACTTGATGTGTATGAATTATCCGATGGGTTGTGCTTTCGTTCCTGAATGACGGACATCAATTCTCGGAGAATATCTACTTTTTCAGAGCCCATGTGAAAATGTTCGAGTAGATATCCTGGATAGGCCAGGTCAAGAGTCGGCTAAAATTTTTTGAAAGTTTAGCGCGGTTCGTCGCTTACGCTCGCAAAGCTTTGGAAAGCTGGCACTAAATTGATTTTTAACCTTGATCAACGGAGTAACGGGGCATTTTATCTGACCCCTTTCCTCTGGTGCCGGAGACTCCGGGATACCAGAATCATCAACAGAAACAATGTAACCCTCAACCCTCTCGCAAGAGAGAATTTTATACATGAGTTCCTTAATGGACGAACTAATGGCTCAATCTCAGTTTCAACAACTGGGTGAGGGGTCAATTATTAAAGGCACGATCATCGAAGTGCGGCCCAACGAAGTCGTAGTGGACATCGGCGGAAAATCAGAAGGGGTCATCCCCGGCCACGAGTTTTTTGATATCGGAGAACTGCAAATCGGAGAAGAAATCGAGGTATTTCTAGAAAAGCTAGAAGACAAGGAAGGCAACCCCATCCTCTCGTTCGATAAGGCCGAGCAGAAAAAGAATTGGGAGAATATCCTCAGCAAATGTGAAGAGGGATCAATTGTCCAAGGTCGCGTAAAAGCGAAGGTCAAAGGAGGCCTCATCGTCACAATTGGCGTCGACTCTTTCCTCCCTGCTTCTCAGATCGATATACAACCTCCTAAGAATTTAGATCAGTATGTCGGTCAGACTTATGACTTCAAGGTGCTGAAAATAAACACTGAGCGCCGCAATATCGTGGTATCTCGTCGCGAGCTGATCGAAGAGCAACGCCAGGAGAAACGCCGCAAGTTGCTCGACGAAGTGTCTCCAGGTGACCAGCGCACAGGGATCGTCAAGAATATCACAGATTACGGAGCATTCATCGATCTCGACGGATTGGACGGCCTGCTCCACATCACTGATATGTCTTGGGGACGTATTTCTCACCCGAGCGAAATGCTCAAGCAAGGTGAGGAGATTACGGTTATGATCATCGAAGTGAATCGCGATCGTGAGCGAGTTTCACTCGGTCTGAAGCAACTTTCATCAAATCCATGGGAGAAGATCGAAGAGAAGTATCCAATCGGTGTTCGGGTGAGCGGCAAGGTGGTGAACCTTGTTCCTTATGGTGCCTTTGTTGAAATCGAAGAAGGCGTCGAAGGTCTTGTCCACGTCACCGAGCTTTCATGGACAAAGCGCATCTCCAAGCCAAGTGAAGTCCTTCGGGTAGGACAGGAAATCGATGCTGTCGTCCTAGGAATCCAGAAGGAAGAGCAAAAGATTTCTCTCGGTGTGCGTCAGCTTGATGCAAATCCATGGGATATGGTCCGTCACAACTACCCAGCCGGAGCCCGGGTCCGTGGTCAGGTCCGCAACCTCACCAGCTACGGGGCATTCGTCGAACTCGAAGAAGGCATCGATGGAATGATCCACGTCTCAGACATGAGCTGGACTCGCAAGGTCAATCATCCAAGCGAAGTGCTCAAAAAGGGTGATGAGGTGAATGCAATTGTCCTTGACGTCGATGCGAGCCAACAACGTATCTCTCTTGGCATGAAACAGATCACTGTGGATCCTTGGGAAGAGATCGAGTCTTACTTTAAGATTGGCGATGTCGTGAAGGGCAAGGTTTCAAAGATCACCAGCTACGGGGCCTTTGTCGAAATGGATCACGATATCGATGGGATGGTCCACATTTCACAGATTAGCGAAGAACGTATCGAGCGGGTGAAAGACATTATGAGTGTCGATGAGGAGATTACCGCGCGTGTCATCAAGATTGACCGCGAGGAGCGCCGCATTGGCCTCTCCGTGAAAGCCGCTAATTACGATGAAGATGAGCTAGAGCGCGAACGTATCGCATTCGATGCTCTCAATAGCAGCGACGACCTGGCGAACTTGGGAGATATTCTGGATAACGTCCCGACCAAGTAGCCGAGTCATTAAAATTCTATATAGCAAAAGGCGCTCTGCATGATGTGGAGCGCTTTTTTTTTGGCGACGTCATTCAATGCGTTCTACAAAACTACCGGAAGGTGCCAGCCTCACTCTTCTTTGAGCTGATGCTCGGAAGGTTTAGACTCCGCTCGCTTTGAAAGTCAGGATTTGGCGGTAGACGGCTGGGCTGTAATAGTGTTCGCCCTTATTCAGCGCTCTCACCGCGTCGACCAACTGTTCGAGCCCAGCGGCTTTCTCAATGAAACCATCGGCCTTGCCTTCAACGGCGATACGGACAGCACTGGTATTGGTCGATCCAGTGAAGATGAGCACCTTCGTTTCGGGTACACGCATTTTCAAAATGTGCAGGATCTCCAAACCGTTTACCTCTGGAAGTCTGATGTCTACAAGAGCAATGTCTGGCTTGAGTTCGATGCAGTCGGAAAGTGCTTCCTGCCCATTACCGCTACGACCAACGATGTCTATTTCCAGATCTGATGCAGTGAGGTATTCCTCGAAAAGGTCTCGGAGAACGGGTTCATCTTCGATGATGTAGAGTCGGGTCATTGGCGTTTTCGCAGGGTTTTGACTTATAAATCGGTCCCGTCCGGGCCTTCTAAAGTTATATTGTCAGCGCGCAGGCTTAAATTACTCAGCCATGACTGTGAAATATGAAGGTCTCATTCGATAGAAGACGTTTTCTGTATCAATTTATCATTAATTTACCGATCTAAAGAAAGGGAAACATCTTCTAGCACTCGTAGTTGCGAAGTACCCATAACTTGAATCTCTTCAAAGAAAATGCCTGCAAAAACTTTTCCCGATCTATCTGTTGAGACTTTCAGCGACTCCTTGAACCAGCTCCGCTCTCAGATCGGTGAAACAGTCCGTGGTAAGGCAGATGTCATTGACCAAGTCGTGATTTGTCTAATTGCCGGCGGACATTTGCTAATTGAAGACCTCCCGGGAGTGGGCAAGACAACCTTGGCCTATGCATTGTCGCGGGCCTTGGACGGGTCGTTTTCCAGGATTCAGTTCACCAGTGATTTGCTGCCGTCGGATGTGATCGGAGTGTCGGTTTTGAGAGGGGCCGAGCGAGAGTTTGAGTTTCGCCCCGGTCCGATCTTCGCAAATGTAATTCTCGCAGATGAGATCAATCGAGCGACCCCCAAGACCCAGTCTGCGCTTTTGGAGGTTATGGATCGGGGTAAGGTTTCGGTTGATGGAGATACGTTCGATACGCCGAAGCCATTTATGGTGTTTGCCACTCAGAATCCGGTGGACTACGAAGGGACTTTCCCGCTTCCACAGAGCCAGATGGATCGCTTTTTAATGCGAATCCAAATGGGCTATCCCGAAGGAGAGACTGAGCTTGAAGTCTTGCGGGATCCTCAAATGAGCTATGACTCTATTGATCCAAAAGTAGTCTTTGCGCTCGAACAAATTTCAGAGATCCAGGCCACCGCGAACGCCGTGTTTGTCGAAGAATCGGTGCTCCGGTTCATGTTAGCAATCGTTCAGGCTACTCGCACCGAGAGTGAGTTTAAGAATGGCGTCTCAACGCGCGGGGCCATCGCTCTGAAACGTGCCTCTCAAGCGCGTGCAGTACTGCAAAAACGAAATTTTGTGACACCTGCCGATGTGCTCGCAGAAGTCCGCCAGGTATTCGTCCACCGTTTGACCCCCTTTCGGCAGACGGCTGATGCCCTTCAGGAGCGACGCCATGTAGAGGAAGTCTTGGAACGCATTCTTGAGTCTATTCCCGAGCCGATGTGAGGAGAGCCATGCCGAACCAGAGCTTATGAGTCCGAGCGGCAATTCACTGATTTCGCCAAAAACATCCGGATGGCGGGATCCCTCTTCAGCGTATCGCACGCAAACGAAGAGCAGGACAATTTGGCGATTCTTACTGAGCTTTGTTAT
>JBCCBL010000078.1:0-10421 GCA_039034055.1 Verrucomicrobiota bacterium
ATAGGTCTCCAGATTTTAGGGTGAGGCGCGTCGATAGTGCTCCCATCTGTTGTGTTTCTGGTTCCCATCGGGTAAACAAATCCATCTCAAGCCAGTTCGCGGGAGTCAAAGACAGCTCGGTGAAGAGGGTGTCTTCTTGGTCAAAATCACCGGAATCGAGGTAGAAATCATAGTAGGTGTTGAACGTAGCTAGTGAGCGCACTCCTTGATTGCTAGTGCGGGTGAGGAGTGTATTTTCAACCCCCAAGCGTACTAAATGCATTTCGTCCAGGGTGTCCGTCGCGCGGCTGTCCAAGAGATCCAAGGTAGGGATGTGGACACTGCCAAACAAGCGATCAATCGGGTAGATGTCAGCATCTGACAGTCGATCCCCGCTGCGATAGCGATAGCCTGCGACCGGTCTGAAGAGATGCCGAAAGCCTTTGATATTCCAAAATTCGTTCTGCAGGTCCCAGGTGCCGGTGAAAGTGGTTTTCAAGTCCGCTCCAATTTCTCCAAGAACGCGTTCTTGGGAAGATTCATTGATCCCGTCGAATCGCTGAGTTTCGTAGGTCAATGCTCGCACCGAGGCGAGGGGAGTCACTGTGGTGCCATTTTCAAATTTAATCGGATGTTGCAGCCCATAAGCCAGGTCCAGGCGGCTTTGCTCCCATAGAGTGTTATTCCCTGGAGGAATGAGGGGGGCTAGGGTGCTGGGCGCCCCTCCGATGACCTCTGGATCCCAGCGCAGACGGGCGGCAGAAAAGTGTCCAGACTGGTAGGTGTCAGTCTCGAAAAATGGAATCCACGGGAGATCGACACGGAGTTCGGGAAGACGTTCGACGACACTTTGGAAGTTGTTGATGCGAGGTCGTGCCGTGAGCGATAGGTAAAATGGGTCTGTGGTCCACGCAAGGGAGGCATAGGAATCCGGGTCTTGGGTGTTTCGAAAGAGGTCTCGACGAAAGTCTCGGAGCACATCGGAGTCGTCCAGGTAATTCATCGAAGAAACCAATTCAATATCCTCAGAAAAGTCGGATCGGTGATTCCAGAGAATAAATCCGCGATCATCATCCCCGGTGACTTCTGGAAAGTCTCCTGGGTAGATTTGCGAGAGTTCCACATCGCCCTGATCTTTGATCCAGCCGGTGGATAAATGACCTTCATGGTGTGCATGGCCCCAAGTCCTATCATATCGGGTGGCCGGGCCGATCAAGATTCCACGGCTCGTATATACATCTAGATTGGCTCCCACCAGAAGGCCTTGTTCGATGGGCAAGAGAATTTCTGATTGGGCATAGGCACCGAGGGAACTACGATAGCCAAGTTTACCATCGATTTCGGGACGCTGGCCTCGAAAGGTGTTTGAATACCGAGGAACACTCAGGAGAGGTATGGTCCCTACCCCGAGTCGCGCCCGTCGCGCCTTGAATGAATCGTCAGAAACGATTTCAACACCCGAGGCGCTGATCCGTGGGGTGAACGGTCCCGGTTCGCCGTAGTGGAAATCTCCGCGGTCAACCCTAATTAAACCGGGGGCTCCTTCAAGATTATCGCCTTCGATAATGATCGGAGGGAGCCCCGCTCGGAAGCTCGAAGCGGTGAAAGTCCGGTCTTTAAAGTTGTATTCGAGCGTTTCGGCCAGCAGACGCAGTTTTTTGTGGGTCAGTTGCACATTGCCGCTCGCATAGGCAATTTGCGTTCTCCGGTCGTAACGAACCTTGTCAGCTTTCAAAAAAAGATCGTCGTCAAGGATCTCTACGTCGGCTCCAACCGCGACCGAAAAATTGTCTTCGTAGGTAATCGGATCTCCGGAGATTTCGATATTCGCGAGAGCTGCGTTATAAGCTGAAAGGATTGTAAGGGTAATAAATCTCAGGAATGAGCGCACAGTCGCATCATAAGGCTTAAGAATGGTAAACAAGCCTAAAGGTCGTTCTGGACAAATTGATTTGCGCATCGGGTAAAGTCTTGAATCGAAAAATTCCTAAACAGAAGGCACCTAGTTCTACTGGGTCAAAGGGTCTCTACTGCTTCTTTTAACCACGAATGGGCACGAATCCACACCAAGCAATAAACGATTCGTGTAAATTGGTGTGCATTCGTGGTTCATTTTTAGAGTATTTGGAGGAACGGGTCTTAGTCTTCTAATTCACTTTAAAAAGTAGAACTAGGTCGATTAGAATTACTGTTAAGAATATCGATCTATTTTATAGAGAATGAATTCTTAAAGTCAGATTTAGTTATACCTTGCGACTCCTCCGAATTTGCTTTTCCAGTGTGCCCTATGTCAGTGAATGACGCCATCTCCCCGTCCCAGTCCCTCACCCCTAAAGATCAACTGCAGGCCATTATGGATGGCCATCATTCAGAGCCCCACAGCGTACTTGGAGCGCACCCAGAGTCGGTTCACGGCGTGGCGGGAATTATCGTTCGTTGCTTCCTGCAGGACACCTTGTCAGTCGAGGTGATTTTGCTCGAAGGCGATCGAGAATCGGAGCGTGTTGCGATGGCGCAGGCTGACCCTTCCGGATTTTATGAGGTATTCATCCCACATTCAGCGAAGAAAGGTCCGTTTTCGTATCGCCTCTCGGTGAATTACGAGAGCACCGTGACTCGCGAATTTTTTGATCCTTACGGGTTTCTCCCGCAGGTTGAGGAAGCGCATCTGAAGCGATTCAACGAAGGACGCTGTCTCGATATTGAAGACCATCTAGGAGCGCATCTAGTTGTAAACGAAAGGGTCCCTGGAGTCCGTTTTACGGTCTGGGCCCCGAGTGCTCGCCGGGTTTCGGTAGTCGGAAACTTCAATCGATGGAATGGCTTGTATCATCCGATGCGTCGCATGGGTAGCACCGGAGTTTGGGAGTTGTTCATACCGGGGTTTGAGCGGGGTGAGCCCTACAAATACGAGATCAAGGGTCCCCACGGGTTTTGCCAGTTGAAGTCCGATCCTTATGCGACTCATTACGAATCGCCTCCCCATAACGCATCTATAGTCCACGACATCAGTGGATACTCCTGGGGTGATGATGACTGGCTGAAGAAGCGTGAATCGACGGACTGGACCCGAGAAGTGGTCAATATTTACGAGGTTCACTTCGGTTCCTGGCGGCGTGTTGTAGAAGACGGGAATCGACCTTTTTCATATAAAGAGATGGCTCCAGAATTGACTGAATACGTCAAAGGGATGGGCTTTACTCACGTCGAATTTATGCCGCTGGCGGAGCACCCCTTTGCGGGTTCTTGGGGATATCAGGTTACCGGATTTTTCGCGCCTACACATCGCTTTGGCACTCCCGAGGACTTCATGTATCTGATCGATTATCTGCACCAACATGGCATTGGAGTCATCATCGATTGGGTACCTGGGCATTTCCCGAAAGACGCATTTGCGCTCGCCGAGTTTGATGGCACCCATCTCTACGAGCACGCCGATCCGCGACAAGGCCAACATAAAGAGTGGGGCACTCTGATATTCAACTACGGGCGCCATGAAGTGCGTAACTTTTTATTAGCCAGTGCTTTATCATGGATTAAGCGCTTTCATATCGATGGCCTAAGGGTCGACGCTGTGGCTTCTATGCTCTATTTAAATTACGGTCGAAAAGATGGAGAGTGGGTGCCGAACAAATGGGGTGGTCAAGAGAACGTCGAGGCCATCCAATTCCTCCGTGAGACCAATGATACGATTCACGAGCAGTATCCCGGAGTGATGACTATTGCCGAGGAGTCGACCTCATTTTCCGGCGTCACCCGTTCTACCAAAGATCACGGACTCGGATTCGACTTCAAATGGAATATGGGATGGATGCACGATTCGTTGAAATTCATCCAGCGCGATCCCCTTTTTCGCGGTTATCATTTGAATGAACTTACCTTCGGCATGCTCTATCAGTATTCCGAAAATTTCATGCTCGTTTACAGCCATGATGAGGTCGTCCACATGAAAGGTTCGATGATGCGAAAAATGGCTGCTCGGGATATGCCGACCAAATCGCGCAATCTGAGATGCCTCTACACCTTAATGTGGTGTTGGCCCGGTAAAAATATTTTGTTCATGGGCGGCGAATTTGGACAGACTGCCGAGTGGAAATACGATGCTTCTCTCGACTGGCACTTGCTCCGGTACAAAGATCATGAGGGCGTTAGCTGCACAATCCGAGACCTCAATAATTTGCTTCGCGAAAACCCTGATTTTTCTGCACGAGACAATGACTCAGAGGCGTTTCGCTGGGTCAATTGCCAGGATCAGAAGAACGCCGTCTTGAGTTTTCTCAGGAAGGGTGACGGCGATCGTTGGATGCTGGTCCTATGTAATTTTACCCCAGTCACGCGGAAGGATTATCGGGTCGGAGTTCCGGAGCGTGGCAATTGGAGCGAAGTCTTCAACAGTGATGCTCAGGTTTACGGTGGCAGAAATGAGGGGAACGGTGGACTCCGTATTGCGGAACCCATCGGATGTGACGGCTACAAGCAGTCTTTGAAACTGACGGTTCCGGGGCTCTCCGGCTTAGTCTTTGTTTTCGAATAGCCGCCTGTCCAAAGAAAAAGCCGGGGACAAGTCCCCGGCTATTCTGCTATGCTGTGTATCTGTTTTCCGTTTCCTGTAGGAAAGTTATTTTCGAAGATACCCAAAAAAATCTGTTTTCAAGCGGAGATAGAAAAAAAGTGAAATTATTTTTCTGAGACCCTAATCACAGATGACTAAAACATTTGGTCTCGGAAAAAAACCGCGTTCCTCTACACCTACAAATAGTTTAGAATCCCGGGCCCAATGCGCTGGTATCGCTCCTTGTATTTGGCAATTTGCAGTTGCCTTTGTGATGTGAAGGTTGACCAATAAACGGTCCCTCATTGCACCCATGCTACAACACCTCAGGATTCAGAACCTAGCGCTTATGGAAGAGGCCGAATTGGCCTTTGACTCTGGATTTCACTCCGTGACTGGCGAAACAGGAGCTGGAAAGAGTGTGCTCCTGGGAGCCCTTGCAATTCTGTCTGGAAATCGAGTCGAGAAATCGATCATTCGTCGTGGGCAGAACGCCTGTGTTGTCGAGGCTTCGCTCTATACTCGGGGTAAACCGGCAGAATCGATATCGGAATGGCTCCGCGAGAATGAATTGCCAGAGTGCGAGGAAGATACCCTGATCATCAGTCGATCAATCTATACGCAAAAAGCTGCACGGGTGTTGGTGAATGGGAAAATGACCACGGTTTCTAAATTGCGTGAATTGGGAGCACTCTGGATTGATTTCCATGGACCGGGTGAGCCACAAAAGCTCATGGACGAGAATTTCCAGCTCGCGATGGTCGATTCTTACGGAAACTACCGGATCGAAAGGGAGCGATTTGCGGCGGCTTACAAAAATTGGAAGACAGTCTCTTATGAGATCAACCAGCTGCGCGAACAGGAATTTCTTGATGAAGATGCGCTGCGTTATCTTGAAATTCAGCTGAATAAGCTGCAGAGCCTCGAGCTGGAAGAACCTGCGATCCAAAGCCTGGAAAGCGACTTCAAACGGATGAGTCACGCTCAAGAAATCGGAGAGGCCGCCCATGCTTGTTATGAGGCCCTCGCCGGAAATTCAGGAACTCTCGATGCGCTCGGTGCAGCTCTACGGGCGGCTAGCGAACTCTCGGAGATGGATGTAGACGCGGAACCCTTGGAAGAGCGCTTGAATAGCCTTTACGTCGAGGCAGAAGATCTTGCCAACGAATATCGTGAACGGATCGAGGGTGCGACCTTTGACCCCTCAGAAGCCGAAGACTTGCAAAAGCGCATGGCGCTCTGGATGGACTTGAAACGCAAATATGGTGGCGATCGTGCGTCGGTATTGTCGAAGCGGGACAGTATGGCCCAAAAGATCCAGGACCAAGGAAACGTTGAGGGCCGCTTGATCGAATTGGAGAGTCAACTTGAGCGTGCATATTCGGACGCCGAGATCAGTGCGAAAGCCCTTGGTCTGAAACGCCGCACGGCGGCCTCAAAACTGCAAACAGAAGTAGTCAAAGTTCTTAAAACCCTCGGATTCAAGAAGGCGGATTTGAAGATTCAGGTAAGCTCAGTCCCTCGACTTTCAGAAAGGGGAGCGGACTCCATTGAATTTCTGTTTTCCGCGAATCCGGGGTCCGACCCACTCCCGCTGAATCAGATTGCTTCAAGCGGCGAAATGGCTCGCGTGATGTTAGCCTTGAAAACCGTGCTCGCTCGCTACGACGGAACCCCCGTCTTGGTTTTCGATGAAGTGGACGCCAACGTCGGCGGCGAGATCGGCAAAGCAGTGGGTGATCGCCTCAAGGCCCTAGCCGAGAAACATCAGGTCTTCTGCATCACGCATTTACCTCAGGTTGCCGCAAAGGGCTCTTTTCATTGGAGAGTCCTCAAAGATCAAACCGATGAAAACACCGCGATTCACATCGATGCCATCACCGATAACCGGGCAGAGCGCATATCAGAGTTGGCTCGTATGATGGGAGATCGCAACTCTGCAACAGCCCTCAAGCACGCCGAAGAATTACTCGGCTAGGCCTGAACATCTTGAATGGATTTCGAGGGAGGTCCTCGTCGAAGTCTGGTTAATTATCTATTTGACAACGTGGCTTATGGAATTTTGATTAATCAAAATATGAAAATGCTTTTATCAAAATTGATAGCTCTGGGTGCATTTTTCCTAATGTCGCAACCTTTGTATAGCAAGGTTGTGGTTGCTGTGACGACGACACATCTGGCCGATTTGGTCACCCAAATCGGGGGTGAGCAGGTTGAGGTGGAAGCTCTGATGGGACCGGGGGTGGATCCGCATTTATACAAACCCGCAGCTCCCGATATCCGTAAGCTCAATCGAGCAGACTTGATTCTCTATAATGGATTATTGTTGGAAGGGCAGTTGGGAGAACTTTTCCAGCAAATGCAGAAACGCGGTCGGAAGGTAATCGCGGTCGGAGACTCCGTCCCTGAAGGAAAGTTGTTGGACTCCGAAGACTACGAAGACCATTTCGATCCGCATATTTGGTTTGATCCAGATCTTTGGGCCTATGCAGTCGACTCGACGATCGTGGCCCTCACTGAAGTCGATTCGAAGAATGCAGCGTTCTTTAAGGGAAACGGGGAGCAGTATAAAGCCGAGATGTTTGCTGCGGCAGAATGGGCCGAGCAGAATATTGCGCGTCTGCCAAAATCGAGCCGTGTTTTGATCACGAGTCACGATGCGTTTAACTATTTTGGAAACCGGTTTGGACTGGAAGTGATTGCGGTCCAGGGGATTTCGACGGCGGTCGAGGCTGGACTTGCAGACATCGCCAGTATGGTGGACTTGATACGCGAACGCAAAATCAAGGCAATTTTTGTCGAAAGTAGTGTATCGCCAGCAGCGATCAATCGTATCAGCCGTGACTCGGGTGCCATCGTCGGTGGCGAGTTATTGTCAGATTCTTTGGGTACCCCGGGAGAGACCTTGATGATCGAGAATGCAACCTACGACCTGGGCACTTGGGAAGGCATGTTTCGCTACAATGTGTACACCTTTGTCCAGGCGATGCAATGAATGATGTCTCTCACTGATCCACTTCCTCTAGAGGTCCACGACCTCACCGTTGCTTATCACAAGAAACCCGTCTTGTATGGCATCGACCTTCAAATTCCCAAGGGGCAACTCGTCGGTATCCTGGGCCCAAATGGTGCAGGGAAATCCACTCTGATCAAAACAATCATGGGCATGATCCCGGCCAGCTCTGGCTGGATCAAAATATTTGGTCGGCCTTACAAAAAAGCAATTCGCCGAGTGGGCTATGTCCCGCAGCGGGAGTCGGTAGACTGGGACTTTCCGGTAACCGTGATGGATGTTGTATTGATGGGCCGATACGGTCGACTCGGCCTGCTACAGAGACCCAGCCGAGCCGATCGTGAATTGGCGGAGCGTTGTCTCGAAAAAGTGAATATGTTGCCATTTCGAGAACGGCAGATTGCGAATCTATCGGGGGGCCAGCAACAGCGCGTCTTCCTGGCCCGAGCTTTAGCCCAAGAGAGTGATCTCTATTTCATGGATGAGCCCTTCACTGGGGTCGATGCGACGACTGAAGCAGCAATTGTCGCGATCCTCAAAGAACTCAAGGCAGCCGGAAAAACCATCCTCGTGGTTCACCACGACCTGGCCACCGCACAAGAGTATTTTGATATGCTTATCATGCTCAATCTGCGTCTGGTAGCCTATGGTAAAACGGAAAACGTCTACACCTACGAAATTCTGCAAAAGACCTACGGGGGACGCCTCTCGATCCTTTCTCAAATGGCTGCGGAAGATGCTCTAGATCGAAAGCGGATTTCTTAGGAAATGAGTTCGGTGTCACGGTTTCTGCTCTCTCTGGCCCTATACTTTGCAGGCCCAGTCATAGTCCTGGCAGCGCGTATAGGAGACCTCCAGGAGACTAACGTCACGGACCAGATCTTACGTTTTCTATCCTTCAAGGATCAGAGTGTGGTCATTGTGGTATTGGGTGCTTTGGCCCTTGGGGTGTGTTGCGGTTTAATGGGATCGTTTATCGTGGTTCGCAAAATGGCCCTGGTCGGCGATATGCTCTCTCATGCAGTCCTCCCGGGAATTGCTGCTGGATTCTTGTGGAATCAGACCAAAGATCCCTGGGCGATGGTAGTCGGGGCGACCGTCTCTGGCGTATTAGGAATCTTGATCGTAAACGCTGTGCGCAAGACCACTCATATCAAAGAAGACAGTGCTCTTGGAATGGTCTTAGCCGGCTTTTATGCAATCGGTGTATGTATGATATCTATGATACAAAGGCTGGATACTGCTGAGAAGTCAGGCCTCAACCACTTCATGTTTGGTCAAGCAGCAGCATTGAGTGAAACGGATGTCTCGATGATTGCAGGGATTGCGTTGGTCGCCTTGTTCTTTGTGATTATCCTTTTCAAGGAGTTGTTAACAACCAGTTTCGACGCCGGATTTTCGCGAGCCATAGGAATCCCCTATGCATTCATTGAATATGCGCTCTACCTTTTATTGACCTTCGCAATTGTCGTTTCCCTCAAAGCAGTGGGGGTCGTTTTGGTCTCGGCTTTGTTGATCATCCCGCCAGCAACTGCCTATTTGCTGACCGATAATTTCGCAAAAATGCTTTCGATTTCCGTGATCGTGGGAATGGTGAGTGCCCTCTTAGGGAGTTTTTTGAGTTTTCTCGGAAATGATCTGCCGACCGGTCCCTTTATGGTCGTCTCCGCAGCCTCTATTTTCTCGATAGCATTTTTATTTGGACCCCGCTACGGGTGGATTCCCAGATACTTTAAACGGTTGCAGCGAACTCAGCGAATACGTGACGAAAACTTGCTGCGATCCATCTATCTCATACGAGAGCGTTCCGCATTTCAGCATCCACACATAACTTTGACCGAGTTGGCAGATCATCGGAATGAGAATATTTTGGAACAGTCCGCGGGAGTGCAATCTTTGATAAAGAATCGGCTCGCATTTTTCGACCCCACGGAATCTCACTCCGCGCGTGTCATACCTGGAGAACGACAACTTCTACTCACTGCAGAAGGAGCCTTGAGGTCGTGTCAACTCGTGCGAAATCACCGATTGTGGGAGCTATATTTGACACACGTAGCCAACTACGCGACTGATCACGTTCATGACGATGCCGATCGCATTGAGCACCTTTTAGGAGAGGACACGGTACGCGAGCTAGAAAAACGACTAAACCACCCGCAACGTGATCCGCATGGAAAGCTCATCCCGAGTATGGCGGACATGCAGCAACTCTACGCATCCCAAGGAATTGCTGAAGGGTCCAATTTCCGACAAGACTTCTGATGGACGGCCTGATTCCAGAGTTTTCGTTTCAGACGGTATTTGCCGATCCATGGCAGAGTGGATTTACGGACTACGTATGGATTTGGGTGATGGGCCTTCTGGTATCGTTGAGTTGCGGAGTCGTCGGTAATTTTATCATACTTCGAAGGATGGCGCTGGTAGGGGATGCGATCAGTCATTCAGTTTTGCCCGGCTTAGTTATCGCCTTTCTAATGACTGGATCCTTAGAAGGACCGGTGATGATTATTGGTGCCGCCATTGCGGGAGTCCTGACGACGGTACTCATCGAAATTATTTATCAGAATTCACGTGTAAAATCCGATGCTGCACTGGGCATTGTTTTTTCGACGCTGTTCGCTATTGGCGTAATCCTCATTACGATGTTTGCAGGAAATATCCACTTAGACGTCGAGCACGTCCTTTATGGAGCTATCGAATTCATTGCATGGCAAGATGCGTGGGAAGTTCGAGGCTTTTTTATTCCTTACCCAGTCATTCAGATGTGCTTGGTAGGAGCAGTCATTGTATTGCTGGTGATGATTTTTTATAAGGAATTGGTAGCCTCCTCGTTCGACCCCGTGATGGCCGCTTCTCTGGGTATGCCGGTGAAGGCGA
>JBCCBL010000079.1:0-10353 GCA_039034055.1 Verrucomicrobiota bacterium
CTTTACGTAATTATTACCCGTTCTATTCAGAAGCTGGCCACATCCCAGGTGCCATCTTACAGGGGAACTGGTGCAATCTCGTAGAATCCAAAACGGGGAAGCTCAGGCCAATGCTTGAGGAGGTGCGCTCGCGTTGGATCGATCTTGGTATCATCGACCGCGACGTCAAATGCGGTAGGACAGAACTCATTTTCTATTGTGGCACCGGCTGGCGCTCGAGTGTTTCTTTTTTGATCGCCTCGCTCCTCGGGTACCGAGCTAAGAATTACGATGGTGGATTTTATGAGTGGTCGTGGAGTGGCGAGCGTCCAGTCGAGATCCTTGGCTAGAATGGCAGTAGTGTGTCCTCGAACCTATTCTCGAAAAGTGTCATAGGTGTTCCTCTAGAAACTCTAAAGCCTTCTCATAAAACTTCATACGGTCGCGCAGTGAGGCAAAACCATGGCCGGAGTAGTGCAAATAGAGCGTTTCTGCCGGATTTCCCGCTTTACGAAGAGCACGAGCCATCGCTTTCGTATGATCGATATCGACATTTGTATCAGCACGCCCATGGGCCAATAATACGGGACGGGTAATTCTGTCTGCATGATGCACGGGAGATATTTTGCGGTAATAGTCAGCATTTTCTCCCGGATCTCCCATGACTCTCTTCCAGAAGTCATAGCCATAATTATCTCCATCCCCGACGATCATGCGCTTACTCAAATTCTTCAGACGCATTTCCATATCAAACGGACCCACGAAAGCTATTGAGCAATTATATAGATTTGGATCAATCATCTGCGCGGCTACCGCAGCATAGCCACCAAAGCTAGCCCCCATGATCGCTAAGCGTTCAGGGTCAGCGATGCCTGAATTTACAAGTCTCTTGGTTCCATCAATCACGTCGCTAACCATGCCCAAAAAATCACCTGCGTGATCCCGAAATAGAGACCGGCTATAACCCCTTGATCCTCGAAAATTGAGTTGAAAAACAGCGTATCCGCGATTCGCAAGCAATTGCACCACTGGATCAAATCCCCATGTGTCGCGAGACCAAGGTCCTCCATGAACCAGGGCGACAGTCGGATAGGGGCCTTCTTCTTGAGGTCCTGGCAAAGTCAGATAACCTTCGAGACTCAAACCATCTTTCGTTGTAAAGTTTACAGGCAAATTGGCTGCCATCTTCAGAGGATCTAAATTCGACAAGCTTGAATTGTTGAATACGATTTCTCCTGTCTCGAAGTCGATTACGATGTAGAAGGCCGGTACGCGGTCAGAGTAACATGAGAATAGCATTCGATTCCCATCTTCAGACTGATCTATCGCAATATTTTCCGTAGCGTAGAAAGCATCATCTACTATTTTTTGTTTAAGCTTAAGGGTCTCGTCGAACCATTCAACCTTAGGCCCTTGTTCCTCAAATCGGATACCCTGGACAGTGCCTGTGTAGGGATTCACTTTGAGATCACAGGCATTGAATATGTCATATTTGGAGTGTTGCCACTCTTTAACCACCTGCTGTGAGGAATTAGCAGGCACCTTAAAGAGGGAAGCCGTTTGCTCATTCTTGCCATAAGCTACGACCCAGAAAGCCTTCTCGGCACGATCATAATGATGTACATCGAAATCGCTGTCCCAGGGAAGTTTAGCAGGCAATATGCTCGACCAAGTCTTCTGACTCTCGTCGTAGAAAAAGAGATCAGTCTTACCTGCCGTGTAGACTGCGCAACCCATTAAATTTCCCAAGCCGTCCGAGAGCCATTTGAGCGGTTGCCCAGGAATTGTCGATGCATCAATATCTTGGGTGCGGTATCGACCTGATAATGGATTCAGATGGTGGATCTGCGGATCCCCATCACGATTCCGATAACCTACAAAGAGTATGGACTGATTATCGTGTATAATGGGATCAATAACGCTTCCGCGATTGGGAATACTGATCCGTCGTGTATCAGTATTTTCGGTATTTGCAACATATACCCGCCCCCTTAAAAACATTAGAATTCGTTCATCTCCGACCCATTCAATGTATCCGATATCCTCCCCATTATCGACCTTTAGGTGAGTCCCCTCATTCGTATCGATATTGATCAGAAAAAAATCATGCCGGTCGTTAGTCGGTCGACGCATCGCAATGTATCCACCGCAAGGAGATAGGCGTACCTGAGATAATTCGCTAGGACGCATAAACTCCTCGATCGGAATTTCTTTAGCAGCAATTCCAATTGAAGAAACGACTGCGAACAATATTAAAGATGAAACAATTTTAGAGACCATTTTAGGTGTATTTAAGACACTTCGAAAACAGGATTCAAGATTCATAGCGTCAAGGATTCAATTCATTTTCTTGAGCCTAAAGTGTGAATTCTAACGCTAAGAGCAAAAGAAGACCAAGACCCGTTCCTCGAAACGCTCAAAATGAACCACGAATTTACACGAGTCGTTTACTTCTTCGTGTGGATTCGTGCCCATTCGTGGTTAAAACAAGCCGTAGAGACCATTTGACCCAGTAGAACTAAATCACCTCAATGAGGGGACGGTTTAGGTCCGTTCGTTCGACTACTCGACCAACGATTGCTTGGCAGGGAGTGCCAATGGCTGCCAGTAGTTTCACAACCGTTTCGACAGATTCTTCAGCCACCGCCAGGAGCAAACCCCCGCTGGTCTGAGCATCGGCTAAGAGGATTTTTTGCGCTTCGCTTACCTCACTCGACCAATCGATAAGTGGACTGAGTGCATCCAAATTTCCACGACTTCCTCCTGGAACACAGTCATGCTCTTTGATCAGAGTGAACACTTCAGAATCGATAGCTGGAATTCCGGCCACGTCCAACTGGGCGCCCACTCCACTCGCCAAACAGAGTGACTTGAGGTGCCCCAGTAGTCCAAATCCAGTGACATCCGTAGCACAGCGACTGAGGCCCTTTTCAGCAATTTCAGCCCCCGCAATGTTGAGCGTTGTCATGAGTGAAATGGTTTGGGCCTGGAGCCTCTCGGAGGATAAGCTGCGCTTGATGCCGCTGGTTACGATTCCGGTGCCGAGAGGTTTGGTGAGGATTAAGACATCGCCGGGCCGAGCAGATGCATTGGTCAAAGTGCGTTTTGGATGGACCAATCCAGTACACGCGAGACCGTAAATCGGCTGCGGATTTTTGATGGTGTGTCCTCCGAGTAGTGAGCATCGGGCCTCCTTGGCCTTTTCTGCTCCACCACGCAGGATTTCGTGAATCAATTCGGGAGTGAGCGCTTCATCGGGCATACCGGTGATCGCAAGAGCGGTTAGCGGACGGCCCCCCATTGCGTATACGTCGGACAAAGCATTGGTCGCAGCGATCTGCCCATAGGTAAATGGATCATCGACAATGGGTGTGAAAAAATCGGTTGTTTGAACGAGCGCTTGGCTTTCATTAATGAGAAAAACTCCCGCATCGTCTGAGGTCGCATTGCCAACCAGCATGCGGGTGTCCGCAAATTGCGGTAAGCCCTTGAGGACCTTGGCAAGTTCAGCTTGAGGTAGCTTGGACGCACACCCGCCGCACGCTGCGAGTTGGGTGAGCCGGGGAGTTTCAGGGTCTTGGATCATCGGATGAAAGGTTCACGATTGGTAAA
This sequence comes from Verrucomicrobiota bacterium, assembly GCA_039034055.1. Taxonomy (GTDB): domain Bacteria; phylum Verrucomicrobiota; class Verrucomicrobiia; order Opitutales; family JABSRG01; genus JBCCBL01. The sequence continues at coordinate 3,592 of JBCCBL010000079.1, forward strand.
TACAGGGAATGCGAGTCGGTAAGTCTTTGCACAGGGCTCTAACAGATCGATTGAGACATTCAAAACTTTGCCGGCCCCCACGAGATGGCGATTCTCGAGAGGTCGAGTCTCCAGCGCGATAAGTATGTGATCGGTGACTCGTTTGAATGGTCTTTGAAATGGCGGAGAGGGAAGGAATCGAACCAACCTCGACAAGATTCCCTTGCCGACAACGGTTTTGAAGACCGCGGGGACCACCAGGTACCCTCTTCTCTCCTAAAAATCGCTGACTAGATGGTCGCCATTTTCCCGGCAGCACCCACAAGCGACTGTTATTTGCGTTTGGCACGTTTGGACATACTCACCAAAGTCATATGAGCATCGTGTGGCGTTTGCAGTCGTTTTTCAAAAGCGATTCTAATTGGGGTTTCCCCTCCGGATGCCTGCGCCGAAATGTCCATGCCTTCCGCGTCGATACTGACCAGGCGCGCAGAATCCGCGCCTTCAAAGTCGCTGTAGGCCTCGACATAGAGCAGAACGGAGTCGGCATGATCTTCGTTCATGTGGTCAACCATGCCAGCGACCTGGTCTGGGGTGAAAATTTGTTTCTCGTCTGATGCGTCCATGGTCGGAGGGTGTCATACGATCAAATGCAGATCAAATAGTAAGGTAAAGACTTCTCGTGGCAATCGATTGATCCTTTTCCAAAGTCTGGACTCGAGCCCTCGGCTCAATGGAGCTTTTAAATGCTGAAGATGAAGCGTTTAACGCTGGCGCGGTGATAATCGGTTCGCATACCTTCCAGATGTCCCCGTGTAATCACCCGTTTTCGTGACATAGATTTTACCCAAATAGCTTGGCAATTGGAGCGAAATATGCATGCTCCTGAGACTCAGTCTCGGTATAAAAGCTACGTGCCTAGGCTTTTCAATAGGCCATAGCCAGGATGATCGATGAGGGCATCTCAGAAGATCAGACTCTCCTGCAGCTCCAAGGGCTTTGCCATCATTCACCCGATTTTTACCTTTTGCCGCGGATATAGCAGTTAGCGGTGAAAAACATAGTGAATAGCCTCTGTCGCCCCTCGGGCGGCAGAGGTCTGTGTTTTTTGAATCTGTCGCGAAAGCGGAATGGCACGAACCCACATTTTGGACGACCTATTTGAAAGTGCCAATCGCCCGTAGCCAGACGAGAACGTTTACCCCTTTCGACCCGTCGGGATCTTAATACAATAGGAGTCGCGGGCATGCACGTGCTGATCACTTGCGAGGCTGATTAGCCAATCACTATTATCGACCGCAAATCTCGAATCACTCGGCCGAGCGAGCGCATAGCGAGATCCGCAATTCATGGAAGTTCCGACGATTTCCACGGGAATGCCAACGGGGCCCACCGGTCTAAGCTTCATATACTCAGGACGAACCCAACGGGTTTCATTTGCCGAAATAGCAATACCGTTGGCCGGCCCGAATAGGTGGGCACTATACTTATTCGGGGCATTTTGATAAATGGACTGTGTGTCCCCAACGCACTCGATCTGTCCCTCTCGAATAATCGCCACACGATCAGAAATCGCCAGAGTATCCTCCGGGTCGTGAGTCACCACCACCACTGTTGAATCAACTTGTTTAAAAAGATCTCGCAACTCGGCACGCAAGTCGCGTCGTAAGCTCGGATCGAGGCTGCCAAAAGGCTCATCCAGGAGGAGGACTTTAGGCTTCGCGGCCAGCGAACGGACTATGGCAAGCCGCTGCTGTTCGCCGCCGGAAAGTTCGTGCGGAAAGCGCTTTTCTTTACCAGCCAAGCCTACCAATTCAAGCAAGGTCGCTATTTTTGATTTCCGATCCTTTTTCGACAGACCGGATAATGCATAAGAGACATTCCTCGCGACTGATAAATGAGGAAACAGGGCACCATCCTGAAATACCAGGCCAATGTCACGCGCCTCGGGCGGTATCCAAGCGTCGTCACTCGCCAGCACGCCCCCCGAGAGAGTGATCACCCCGGAATCCGGTGCCTCAAGCCCCGCTGCCAAACGCAAAAGCGTAGATTTGCCACTGCCACTTTCACCCAGGAGCGCCAAGATTTCTCCCTCCTTTACCACCAAATTAACTTCGCTCACCGCAGGCCTCTCTCCTCTCCGGTAAGTTTTGCATACTCGGGCAAATTCCAAATGGGGCGTCATCAATCGTCAACCACCACCGTACGATGGACCAAACCGAGCGCAACTGCGCACGAAGCCACCAGGACGATGGACGGTACTGCACATTCATGGATACGCCCTTCGCTGGCAAGGCTGAATGCGATCGTCGCCATGGTCTCAAAGTTCGCAGGACGCAGTATCATGGTCAACGGCAGCTCCTTTAAAATATCAATAAATACAAGGACAAAAGCCACCCCTAGGGTTCCTCGGAGCATGGGCATCACGATATGATTGAGAGTTTTAGATTTCGAATGCCCCAATGAGAAAGATGCCTCTGCGTATGCACTACAAATCCGTGTCATCCCAGACTGTACCGGATTTAATGATACTGACATAAAGCGTACACAGTAGGCAAAGATGATGGCAAAAAAAGTCCCGCTCAAAAACAGTGGCGTTAGCGAATCATTATCCAAAGCACTCAAAACTCCGTCAACGGTACCAAACGTCGCCATAACTCCGATTGCGATGACCGCTCCCGGAGTCGCATAGCCCAGAGCTGCAACACGCGTCGTTGTATTTAACCAAAAAGTCTTGTGAAGGCTCATTGCAAAACCCAAAAGCAAGGCTAGAGCGGTCAAGAGAAACGCCGTTCCCAGCGCCAGACTAAAACTATTGACCAAATGCCCAAAGAATTCGCTTTGAAACACCTGCCCCCATGTGCGCCAGGCCCAAATCAACAGTTGCCACAACGGAAAAAGTAGTCCGAGTGCTATTGGAAGCGAACATACACCCATCGCGCCAATCTTTGAAAACCCATTGAGTTGAATCCGGGTAGCATGATCCGGAATGTCTCCTGTATCAGAAAATTTGGCGCGCCCTCGCTGTAAATTTTCCAGAAATAGTATAAGCATGACACCCGCAATCAAAAGACCCGCCAATCTCAGTGCTGATGCCGCATCCTCGAGGCCAAACCAGGTCCGAAAAATACCCTCGGTCAAGGTCGGTATTCCGAACAGATGGACGGCCCCATAGTCGTTGACTGCCTCCATTACAACAAGAGTCCCACCGGCTACCAGGGCCGGACGGGCAATCGGCAGAGCGACACTCCAAAAGACCGTTCGCGAACCCTTACCCAAGGTACGCGCGGCCTCAATACAATGTCTGCATTGCTGAGAGAACGACACCCGCGCGGTGAGATAAATATATGGATACAGCACCGATGCCATGAGCACCGAGACCGTACCATAACGAAGCACAGACTCTGCCTGTAAAAAGACATCCATTCCCCAAGTTGATCGAATTTTTATCAGTAAGGGAATCGCCGCTTCCGGGATTTGGTAGTAAACAAATGCCGCTACGTAGGTAGGGATCGATAGCGGTAGAATCAGAAGCCAGGAAAAGGTGCGACGGCAGGGAAAATCATACACACTGACTAGCCATGCCGCTGGAACCGCAAACAGCATTGCTAGGGTTGTCACACTACACACTAAGATCAGCGTATTGCCGATATATTTCGCTAAAACCGTATCTTGCACGTGTTCCCATTTGGGTCCCCCGTCCAAGAGTCCAGACATCACTGCGAGCATTGGAACAAGCAGTGCCATTCCGATCATCCAAGCGGAAATCGACCAGACATCGACCTCCTTTTTCAAATACCTGATTGGATGTTTGATCAGATCGATCTCCCGTTTTCGGTTAAAGTCTGCAGCTCGACCGCAGCCTTTGCCACCGCTGGCCTACATAGCTATTCCCAACCAGATTCGTTGTAGACCGTAACGGCGGCCTCATTGAGTTCTCCAAGCATATCAAGGTTGAGCGTATCGGCTTCGAATTCTCCCCAAGACCTCTGCAGGTCGGAGCGCGGGATTCCAGGAACGATTGGAAATTCATGAGTAGCCTGAGGGAAGGTTTTCTGAGCTTCGTCGGAAACCAAGAATTCAATGAATTTTGTCGCCGCGTCGAGTTTTTTCGAGGCCGCGGTGACACCGACACCACTTACATTTACATGGGTGCCCCGATTTTCCTGATTGGGGAAGAAAATTTTCACCGACTCCGCGACCTCGCGATCCTTGGGGTCCGTCGAAGTTGCGAGGAGGCCGACGTAATATGTATTTACAATCGCCACATCTGCCAAGCCGGCAGCAACCGCGCGGATTTGATCTCGATCATTGCCCTGAGGAGGCCGCGCCATATTTTTTCGGACCGCTGTGGCCCAATCACGCGTGCTATTGATACCGTGTTCGGCAATAATCGAGGCTCCGAGTGAGAGATTGTAGATATTCATCGATGAGCGCGCAACCAGACGTCCGCGCCATTTCGGGTCGGCAAGATCCTCATAGCTCGCCAGTGCGGATACATCCACCCGCTCCGGAGCGTAAGCAAATATTCGGGCGCGCAAGGATACCCCATACCAGTGATTCTCAGGATCCCGATAAGTGGCCGGTATTCGGTTCGCCAAAACCGAGGACTCAATCGGCTGAAGGACGCCCGCTGCCTTTGCGCGCTGGAGACGACCGGCATCCACCGTGATCAAGATATCCGCCGACGAATTTTTGCCCTCGGCTTTCAAGCGTTCGATCAGTTCATCAGCCCCCGCGCGGACCACATTCACGGCGATCCCACTCTCATCTGTGAATTTCTGATAGAGGGCCTTGTCTGAATCGTAATGGCGATGACTGTAGACCGTAATCTCCTCTGCGTGGGCACACAGGTTGAGAACGGCGGCGAAGAATGCTAATTTTGTTATACTAGAGAGTCTCATGAAGCGGTTCGGGTTGAAGGCCGTAATAAGTGAGATGAAGTCTCAATAGGCAAGTGTTCACGCATGTTTTGTGAGAATTTTGGTTAGGAAATCTTCTATCCTCAATAAGTTAAAACGCCGGCCTCTTCATCCTATCAAATTCCAGACCTTGCTCGAACCAGGGATGTCCAAGTGATGATAGATCAACCCTCTCCTGTTGACTTAATAACCTCGATGAGACTCCAAAAATAAGGGACTGGGATTAATTTGTTGACACAACTCGGTTCAGAAAGCCGTTCAATTGCGGGGTTTGCGGAGCTGAATTGATCATCGGCCATGGGCAGATCAGCAATTCAGGTCGAAGCGATTCTAAACCACGACATTCACTTTAGGGGTTGAAAACGTTCACGGTATCGCCAACTTTCCCAACTACTCCAGACGAGGATATCGGCTAAACCCTTTAGTCGACTCTACGCCATTCACATTGCATTAATGCCAAGACCTTCAGGAAAAAACTCCAACCGCCGTTTTCAAAACAATCGCGGAATGCGACGCAACGACCGCATCCGTGCCCACGAAGTCCGAGTCATCGGCCCCAATGGTAAGAACCTCGGAGTCCTTCTAACGAAAGAGGCCCAACGTTTAGCATCCGAAGCCGGCCTTGATCTTATCGAAATCTCGCCAACTGCGCGACCCCCAGTTTGCCGCATTCTCGACTATGGCAAGTACGTTTACGAGGAGTCGAAGAAGAAGAAAGACCAGAAGAGCACTACCACGAAGTTAAAGGAAGTGAAATTCCGCGTTGGCATCGATGCGCACGACTTTGAGACCAAGCTGCGCCGCGCTGAGGGATTCCTATTTGACGGCAACAAAGTGAAATTTACCCTGACCTTCCGCGGTCGTGAGAATGAGCACAAAAACCTTGGTGTAGAACGCATGCACACGGTTTCCGAAATGCTGGAACACGTCGCCGTCAAAGACGCAGATCCGAAACTTGCGGGTCGAAACGTCATCATGATGATGTCTCCACTGCCGCAGTCTCAACGCCAGTTGCGCTTCAATCATCCTGACGACGAGCGCGACGAAGAGGACGATAGCACCGAAGAGCACGAATGAGCCGGAAAACCTAGACGGCACCTCTGCATTGATACCCGGTCTATTGCACTATGCACGCAAAGCCCCAACGTTCTCGGCTGACGGTCCTCGCTCTTACTTGTGGGTATTTGTTGAATCCCCAACGACTTTGGTCGAAAACCGCTCGCCTGTTTGGACGCTCTTACACCGAAGTTAAAGCAATCGCTAGCCAGTTCGGCATGGGCCACGCGGTGGTTTCAGCTCGCAAAATTGAACGTGTTGCGAGCCGATGGACCAAGATGAGTTTTACGATCCACAAGCGAGACTTCCGCTTCAACGACGTTAAAATCGCGCTGGGTTACCCCGTGGCAGAGACCGGGGGGAACTTATGGCTCTCCGGCAGCGATATCGACGGAAATATAGAGCCCCTTCTAGTACCCCAAAGGGTAAATCCTAAGCCGAAGCTCTATAGAATCGTTTTAGACCCAGGCCACGGTGGCAAAGATACGGGTGCTATCAATAAACAGGTAGGAATCCGCGAAAAGGACCTGGCTCTCCAGGTAGCTCATCGCCTCAAACATAAACTGAGCGCACTCGGATACCAAGTGCTTCTAACGCGAGAAAACGACAAATTCATTGAACTCGACGATCGAGCAGGCTTTGCAAACAAAGTAAAAGCGGATCTCTTCGTGAGCATTCATTTCAATGCGGTAGACTCTTCGAGCGTTCAAGGGATTGAGACTTTTGTAATGACTCCTAAAGGGCAACCTTCGACCCGAAATACTAAACGCCATCATTCAGATGCGAAAAGTTACGCTGGCAACGA